>NZ_CAHJXD010000022.1 GCF_903644055.1 Sphingomonas bacterium
TTCCAGAACAACCTGTTCAACGGCTCGGTGTTCGTGGTGCAGAACCTGCACGTCGCCTCGGACGGCGCCGAGCTCGATGCGCTGTGGCAGGCGACGCGGTCGCTGCGCTTCACGCTCGACGGCACCTATGCGCGGACGCGCAACCTCGATCAGACGCCGGGGCTCGACAGCCGCATGCCGCGCTCGCCGCGGATCGCGGGCAAGGCGGCGTTCCTTTACGAGGGCACGCTCTCCGACCGGTACGGGCTGACGATCGGCGGCGACGTCACCCACCGCGCGCGCATCTCGCACCAGTTGAACCCCGCCGCGGTGCCGTTCGGAGTGGCCTTCACCACGCTCAACGGCAGCATCGGCATCAAGGACCGCGATCGGGGCGTCGAGCTGTCATTGATCGGGCGCAACCTCAACAACGCCATATCGACCTCCTTCGCCTTCGCCGCGCCCAACATTCCGGGCGCCGCGATCGGCGTGGCGGAAGAGAGCCGGACCGTCATGCTCCAGCTCAAGTTCAGCCGCTGATCCACCGTCCCAGACCCGGAGAACCAACGTGAAGTTCATGAGCTATCTGACCGACGCCGGCGCCGGCCTCGCGGTCGATGCGGGCGACCGATATCTCGGGATGGTCGAGGGGGAGCCCGGCTATCCGGGCAGTCTTCTGGCGCTGATCGAGGCGGGAGGCGACGCATTGGCGGGTGCCGGCGTGGCGCTGCGCGAGCAGGGCTGGCCCGTCGATCCCAACGCGGTGACCCTGCTGCCGCCGCTGATGCCGGGCAAGATCCTGTGCGTCGGGCTCAACTATGCCGACCACGCCGCAGAATCGAACATGGCGTTGCCCGAGTTCCCGACCCTGTTCTCGCGCTTCGCCGCTTCGGTGGTGGCGCCGGGCGCACCGATCCGCCTGCCGCGTGTATCGGCCGCGCTGGATTATGAGGGCGAGCTGGCGGTGATCATCGGCACGCCCGGGCGTTATATCGCCAAGGAGGCTGCGCTCGACCATGTCGCGGGCTATTCGGTATTCAACGACGCCACCATTCGCGACTATCAACTACGAACATCGCAATGGACGATCGGCAAGAATTTCGACGGCACCGGCCCGTTCGGACCGGTGATGGTTACTGCCGACGCGCTGCCGCCGGGCGCATCTGGCCTGAAAATCGAGACCCGGCTCGATGGCGAGGTGATGCAGAGATCCTCGACCGACCGTTTGATCTTCGACGTGGCGACGCTGATCGCCGTCATCAGCGAGGCGATGGCGCTGGAGCCCGGAGACGTCATCATCACCGGCACCCCCGCCGGCGTCGGCGGCGCGCGCAAGCCCCAGCGATTCATGCAGCCGGGGGAGGTCTGCGAGGTCGAGATCGAGGGCATCGGCATCCTCTCCAATGCGATCGTGGCCGATGCCTGAGCCCACCCCCACCCGCGTCGGCGTCCATTCGCTCGACCATTTCACGCTGGCGGTGCCCGACCTGGCCGAGGCGGAGCGGTTTTACGCCGCGTTCGGGCTCGACGTCGAACGGCGCGAGGACCGGCTGCTGTTGCGCACCGCCGGCCGCGACCAAGTCTGGGCCGACGTGCTCGACGGAACGTCCAAGAAGCTGCTGTCGATCCGCTTCGGGATCTACGAGCGGGATTTGGCTGTAATCGCCGCGCGGGTGGCGGACGTTCGCATTGAGAACCCCGATGCCGCGTCCAACGCGATCTGGTGCCGCGCGCCCGACGGCCTGCCGGTCGAGATCGCGGTTGCGCCCAAATCCTCACCCGATACGAAGGGGAGCTTCGACCTGCCCGCGCGCTTCCACGAGCATCGCGGCGCCGGTCCACGCAGCCGCAATGCCATAGTCCGGCCGCGGCGCCTGGCGCACATCGCGCTGTTTACCGGCGGGGTGCCCGAGGCACTCGGCTTCTACGGCGACCGGCTGGGGTTGCGATTGTCCGACCGCTCGGGCGACGACGTGGCGTTCCTGCACGGCGCGCATGGCAGCGACCATCACCTCATTGCGCTCGCCCGCTCGGATGGCCCGGGAATGCACCATTGTAGCTGGGACGTCGCGACGGTCGCCGAAGTCGGCCAGGGCGCGATGCAGATGGAAGCGGTGGGCTATACCCGCGGCTGGGGGCTCGGCCGGCATGTGCTCGGATCGAACTATTTCCACTATGTCCGCGATCCGTGGGGCAGCTATTCCGAATATTCGGCGGACATGGATTTCATCCCGGCGACGATGGATTGGCCCGGGGCCGATCATCCCGGCGAGGATTCCTTCTATCAATGGGGTCCGCCCCCACCCGAAGATTTTGTGCGCAACTACGAGATCGCGACCGCGTGATCCCGTGCGCACGGCGCACCTGCAAAAGACGAGAACCGACATGGACCAGAATTTTGACACCGACGTGCTCGTCGTCGGCGCGGGGCCGGTCGGCCTGTCGCTCGCGCTCGAACTTGGCTTGCGCGGCGATGCGGTCACGCTGATCGAGCGCGACGATACGCGCGGGCCGCAGCCGCGCGCCAAGACGCTCAACATGCGCTCGCTGGAACATCTGCGCCGCTGGGGCATCGCCGACGCTATCCGCGCCGCCTCGCCGATCACCCCCGACCTGCCGACCGACATCGTCTTCCAGACCCGGCTCTACGGCCACCACATCGCGACTTTGCCCAACATCTATTTTAGAGGCAACGAACGCGCCGACGACTCCCGCTTCTCCGAGCCGAGCGAGTGGATCCCGCAATATCTGGTCGAACGGGTGATGAAGGCGCGCGTGGAAGCGATCCCCTCGGTCACGCTCCGCTACGGTACGGAACTGGTCGGGTTCACGCAGGACGGGGGCAGTGTCACCGCCGAGCTGCGTACCACCGCCGGGGAAAGCCTGACCGTGCGCGCGCGCTATCTCGTCGGCGCCGACGGCGCGCGCAGCCGGGTGCGCGAGGCGATCGGGGCGACGATGACCGGACGCCACGCTTATGGCGCCAATTACAACATGGTGCTCGACATCCCCGAGCTGAATGCCGATCCGCCGAGCCCGCGCGGGATCATGCACTGGACGCTCAACGCCGACAGCCCGGGCATCCTCGGCCCGATCGGGGACTTGTGGTACGCCGCCAAGAAGCTGCCCGAGGGCGTGAGCGGCATGGGCGACGACGAGATCCACAGTTTCATCACCGGCACGATCGGGCGCGACGTCGCCTTCCGGCTGGTGGCGGTCGACCCGTGGTACGCGCACGAACTGATCGCCGACCGTTACCGCCGGGACCGGGTGTTCCTGGCGGGCGACGCCTGTCATCTCCATCCGCCGTTCGGGGGGTATGGCATGAACATGGGAATCGCCGACGCGGTCGACCTCGGCTGGAAGCTCGACGCGGTGCTGCACGGCTGGGCGGGCGACGCATTGCTCAATAGTTATGAATGGGAGCGGCGGCGCGTGCACCAGTGGACGATCGACGAATCGGTCGCCAACTATGCCGTGCTGAGCGCCAACATGGTGCGCCCCGACATGGAGGCCGACACCTCGGCGGGCGAGGCCGCACGCGCCGCGCTCGCCCCGCACGTCGTCGAGCAGAAGCGGCGCGAATTCCACACCATCGGCATGGTGCTCGGCTATCACTACAGCGGCTCGCCGGTGATCGCCGGCGATGGCGCGCTGCCGCCGCCCTCGGCCGAGGAGTATGAGCCTCTGGCGGTGCCGGGCGCGCTGGCGCCGCATCTGTGGCTGGCGCCCGGCGTGTCGCTCTACGACCGCTTCGGCACGGGCTTCACCTTGCTCGACCGCTCGGGCGGGGGCGCCGGCGTCGCCGCATTCCGCGATGCGGCCGATCGGCTGGGCGTGCCGCTTACGGTCCTGGCACTGGATGGCGAGCATGTCGCCACGCTCTATCCGGACGCGCTCACGCTGGTGCGCCCCGATGAGCATGTAGCGTGGACCGGTGATGGTGCCGATCCCGAAGCGGCGATCGCGGCGCTTCGGCGGGTCACCGCGCGATGAAGCTCGCCAGCCACAACGAGGGCGCCGACGGCCGCCTGCTCGTCGTCTCCCGCGACCTGACGCAGGCCGTGCCCGCCGAGGCCGCCACCACGCTACAGGCGGCGCTCGACGATTGGGAAGCGGTCGCGCCGGCGCTGGACGCGCAGTATCGCGCGCTCAACAACGGGACTGCCGCCGGCGCCGCACCGCTCGATCCGGCGAGCCTCGCCGCGGTGTTGCCGCGCGCGTACCAGTTCCTCGACGCCTCGGCGTTCCTGGAGCATAATTTCATTCTCGCGCATGCCTGGGGGATCGACCGGCGCACCCCCGCCGACCCGCCGCTGATCTACCAGGGCCTGTCCGACCGCTTTTACCCGCCGCACGGCGACGTGCCGTTCCGCTCGACCGACGACGGAATCGACTTCGAGGCGGAATTCGGGGTGATCGTCGATCGCGTGCCGCTCGGCACCGCGCCGGCCGAAGCGCTCGGTCACGTCCGCCTCGTGCTGCTGCTCAACGACTGGAGCCTGCGCGCGTTCGGGCCGGAGGAGATGAAGGGTGGGTTCGGTTTCCTCCAGGCCAAGCCGCCCTCGGCATTGTCGGGGATCGCGGTCACGCCCGACGAACTCGGCGCCGCCTGGGCGGACGGGCGCGTCCACCTGCCGGTGACGGTCACGCGCGGCGACACGCGCTTCGGCATGCCCCACGGTCGCGAGATGACCTACGGCTTCGATCGGCTGATCGCGCATGCGGCGGCGACGCGCGACCTGTGCGCGGGCACCGTGATCGGATCGGGCACGGTCTCGAACGCCGATGCCGCCGCGGTCGGATCGGCCTGCATCGCCGAGCGCCGCGGGCTCGATACGATCGCCGGGGTCGAGCCCGTGCCGTTCCTCGGCTTCGGCGAGCGGGTGCGGATCGAGGCGTTCGACGCCGCCGGAAAGTCCGTATTCGGCCTGCTCGACCACCGTATCGCGCGGCGGTGATCGCACCGACGAGCGAGAAGGCGGCGAGCGAGCGGGCAGGCCGCATCCTGGTCGTGGTGATCGCGGTCGCGGCGGGGTCGCTGATCGCCAACCTCTATTACGCGCAGCCGCTGATCGCGACGATCGCGCGCGACTTGGGGCTCGGCACCGCGCTGGCTGGCACGCTCGTCAGCGCGACGCAGGTCGGCTATGGTGCCGGGCTGTTTCTGATCGTCCCGCTCAGCGATAGGATCGAGACGCGCCGGCTCGTGCTGACGATGGTCGCGCTGGTGCTGGCCGCTTTGATCGCGATCACTGCGTCGCGCTCGCCGGCCATGTTTCTTGCCGCCGCCCTCGCGCTCGGATTATGTTGCAGCGTCGCGCAGGTGCTGCTGCCGTTCCTGGCGCATATCGTGCCCGAGGAACGGCGCGCGGTCGTGGTCGGCAACGTGATGGCCGGCGTGCTGACCGGGGTGATGCTCGCGAGGCCGCTGTCGCTCGCGGTGTCGGCGACGTTCGGGTGGCGCGCGATCTTCTGGGGATCGGGCGCGCTGCTGATGGTCACGGGCACGCTGCTGGCGTGGCTGATGCCGCGCCATCGGCCCGCGAGCACGCTGCGGTATGGCGCGATCCTCGCCTCGATGGCGCAATTGTTGCGCACCCAGCACGAGGTGCGGCGGCGCGCGCTCTATCAGGCGATGATGTTCGCGGCGTTCAACATGCTGTGGGCGATCGCGCCGCTCGTCCTCGCCGGGCGCTTCGGGCTCGATCCCTATCATGTCGCGCTGTTCGCGCTGGCCGGCGCGGGCGGGGCGCTGGCCGCGCCGGTAGGCGCGCGGCTGGTGGACCGCGGACTGTCCCACGCCGGCACCGTCGGTGCGGCGGTCGTGGTTTCGCTCGCCTTCCTGGGGACGATCGGAGCGGTCGCGGCGCTGTCGTTCGCGGCGTTCCTGATGCTGACGATCGCGATCGACGCCGGCGTGCAGATCAACCAGACGCTTGGACGGATGGTGGTGTTCGGCGCCGCCGCCGATATCCGCGGGCGGGTCAACAGCCTCTACATGACGACGCTGTTCGCCGGCGGCGCGATCGGCTCGACGCTGGGCAGCGTCACCTACAGCGCTGGCGGGTGGCCGCTGACCGCCGGCGTCGCCGCGGCGCTGTGCGCGGGCGTGGCGCTGCTGGCGGTGCGGCATCGCGAACCGCCCGGCGGATCGATGTTCGCTTCTCCTCCCGAAGGAAAGCCGTCCTAAATCCGGCGTCCCGGGGCGAGTCGATCCGGCGCTAGCGGATGCTGACCTTCGCGGTCAGGCCGTAGGTGCGCGGCGGCTGGCCGTAGGAGATGGGATAGCCGACCGCCTGGCTGCTCGCGTTGAAGATGATGCGCTTGTCGAACAGGTTGCGTCCCCACACCGTCAACGTCAGCCGCCGGTCGCGCGTCGTCCAGGCGAGCGAGCTGTTGAGCATGACATAGGCCGGCTGGCGGAGGAAATTGTCGGGCTCGATATAATAATCGCCGTTGTAGGAGCCGGTGGCGTTGAAGTGCAGCGTCCCGAACGAGACTTCCTTTTCATAGTCCGCGGCGAGCGAGCCGACAAAGTTCTGCGCCTGCGGGATGCGCTTGCCGCTCGCGTCGATCGCCGTCAGCGTCGCGCCGCCGGTCGCCTTGGGAATGCTGCCGACCGCGTTGGGATATTGGGTGAATTCGGCGTGGAGCAGTTCGAGTCCGCCGGACAGGCTGAATTCGGGCGTGATCCGGGCGTTGAAGTCGACGTCGAGCCCGTAAAGCTCGCCCTTGGCGCCGTTGACGATGCTCTGCGCGACGTTGACGAACTGCGTCACCTGCAGATTGTTGTAGTCATAATAGAAGCCGCCGAGGTTGAAGCGCAGGCGCCGGCCGAACAATTCGGTCTTGAACCCCGCTTCATAGGCATCGAGCCGCTCGGGCAGGTAGGAGGGATTGGCGGGATTGAGGATGTTGAACCCGCCGCTCTTGATGCCGCGATTGTAGGAGACGTAGCCGAGCACGTCGGGTCCGAACTGGTGATCGAGCGCGATCCGCCAGGTCGGCCGCTTGATCGTCAGCGGGGCGGGGGTGAAGGGCAGGTTGACCACGGTGCCGTTGAAGCGCGTGTTGACGACCAGCCCGGTCGTGAGGTCGCGCTTTTCATAGGTATAGCGGCCGCCCAGCGTCAGCTTGGTATCCTCGAACAGTTCGAGGCCGACCTGCGCGAAGGGCGCGAAGGATTCGGTCCGCTCGCTGCCATAGACCTGCGACACGCGGTTGGCGGTGGGCGGCCCGACGATCGCTCCGTAGAAGACAGGGGAAAACGTCCGCGTGATCGGCAAGTTGCCGAGCCGGTTGAAGTAATAGAAGGCCCCTACGGTCCAGGTGAACCGGCTGGTGCCGGTGGAGACGAGCTGCAACTCCTGCGTGAAATCCTTGTTGATCTGGCTGCCCGGATCGACCTGGACATAGAAGATCGGCACGCCGACCGGAACGTCGTCGAAGCTGTAGCTGCTCGATCCGCGGCGGTAGGAGGTGATCGACACGAGCTTGGCGAAGTCGAAGCTGTGCGCGATGGTCAGGCTGGCGCCGCCGCCCTTGAAGGCGGTGAAGGGATCGATCGGCGAATAGGTGTCGAACTTGCTGGAGAGCGGCCCGGTCGGAAGCAGGAACGACGTTCCCGGATAGGGCACGAAGGAGAAGGCGTTCTCGCGCCGGCTCATATAGTCGCCGATCACCGTCACGTCGGTGCGGTCGTCGAGGGTCCAGACGAGCTTGCCGCGCAGGCCGAGCGAATGGCGGAGCTTGAAGGTGTCGTTGCCGGTGGTGCGGTTGGTGCCGTAGCCGTCGCCCTGTTTGGCATAATCGACCGACAGGCTGCCCGCCAGACCCTCGGCCAGGCCGCCCGACACGAAGGCACCGGCGCGGAAGGTCGCATAATTGTCGATGCCGAGCTGACCGTCGAACTCGAACTTCTGCGTCGGGGTGCGCGTCGTGATCTGGATGACGCCGCCGGTCGCGTTGCGCCCGAACAATGTGCCCTGCGGGCCCTTGAGGACGGCGATCTGCTCGACATCGGGCAGTTCGCGGATACCCTCGCGCTGCTGGGGAAGATAGACGCCGTCGATATACAGCGCGACCGGGTTTTCCACGACGTTGCTCGAGGTGCCGACGCCGCGGATCGACGGCTGGAACGCACCCGACACGTTGCGCGAATTGAAACCCGGCGCGAGGGTGTTGAGCGTCGCGAGGCTCGTCACGCCCGATTTGGCGAGCTGATCGCCGCTGACGGCGGTGATGACGATCGGCACCTTCTGAAGATTTTCCGACCGGCGCTGCGCGGTGACGACGATATCGCCGAGCGCGTTGTCCGCCTGCGGTTCGGAGGGCGAAGCCTGGCCGGCGGCGGGTACGGTGCTCTGCGCGTGTGCGGCCGCCGGAAGCCCGAAGACGACAAGCGTCGCGGCGATCGCGATTCGCGATGAGGTTCCTTGCATTATACTCTCCCGTTGATTTTTTATCGTTGAAGTGATGGTCGTCGTTTGGTTTCAGGCGGCTCCCCGCACGCGATGTCCTTCCGCCAAAGCCGCAAAGGCCGGGTCGATCCGCCGCAGCCGCTCGTGGCTGACGCGGCCGGTGCGCATCATATAATCATAAGCGAAGGGCACCGGATCGAGGCCGATCCGCTCGTCCACCGTCTCGTACCAGACGATGCTCTTCATCGCCGCGTCCTGGAACTCGCCCGCGCCGGTACGCCGGGTGCGCTCGAACGTCTCGAAGGTGCGCGCGACATCGCCCGCGCAGGCGTCGAGCGCCTGGGCGAGCGCGATCGCGTCCTGCATGCCGACGCGCGTTCCCGAGCCGATCGAGGGATGGACGGTCTTCAGCGCGTCGCCGATCAGCACGACATTGCCGTGATGCCAGTGCCGGCTGGTCACGAATTCCGGATTGAACCAGCCGGAGCGGTTCGACACCAGCGGGTAGCCATCGAGATAGTCGCGGAAAACATCGGCGCAGAAGGCGCGGCTGTCCTCGTCGCTCATCGCGTCGAGCCCGGCGCTGTGCCACGTCTCCGGGCTGCATTCGATCACGAAGGTGCCGAGCTCGGGCGAGAAGCGATAGCTGTGCGCGATGAAGATGCCGTGATCGGTCGCCTGGAAGATCAGCCCGACCGATTCGAGGCGCTTGGGGGTAGCGTACCACACCCATTTGTTGCGGCGCGGTTCCTTGGTCGCCTGGAAATGATCGTTGAGGCACGCGCGCACGGCGCTGTTCACCCCGTCCGCGCCGACGATCATGTCATAGCCGTCGAGCGCCGCCGGATCGCTTATCCGCGTTTCGAAATGCAGTCGGGCGCCCGCCGCCTCCGCGTTGCGCTGCATCGCATCGAGCAGCTTGACCCGGCTGATCCCCATGAAGCCGTTGCCCCTGAGCGGAATCTCGACGCCCTGGTGGACGATGGTGATCCGGTCCTGGAATTCGGCGACCGCGGCGATCGCCTCGCGCAACCCCGGATCGACGCCCGCGAGAATATCGAGCGCGACGTCGGCGAGCACCACGCCGAACCCATAGGTCGCTCCACTCGGGTTCTGTTCGAAAACATCGATCTCGTGCCCGGCGTCGGCCTGTTTCGCGAGCTTGGCGAACAGCAGCCCCGCGGGTCCTCCCCCGACCACTGCAATTCGCGCCATCGTCCACCGTCCCGTTTTCGTCGTACTGGTCGATATATTGACATAGGCGTCGAACCGCGCAAGAAGAAATTCGCAGCAGGAAGGACTCGGCCGTGACGACCCTGGACACTGAGCAGCTCGCGCCGGGTCTAGTGCTAGGTGGCGTCGATCATACCGCCCGTCCCACCTGGAAGCTGCGCGAGACGGTGGAATTCTACCGCGACAAGCTCGGCCTCCCGCTGGTTCACGCCATCACCGCCAAGGGCTGGGGCCGCGAGAAGGAGGAGCATGCCGATTTCATCCACTTCTTCTTCGACGCAGGGAACGGCAGCACGATCGCCTTCTTCCACTATATCGGCACCGATCAGCCGCCGGAGATGGCGGTGCCGCGCGGCTATATGGCGATGGCGAGCCACACCGCCTGGCGGGTCGAGACCGAGGCGGAGCTGCTCGCCTGGCAGAATCGACTGGAGGATGCCGGCATCCGCGTGAGCCAGTCGGTCAGGCACGAGATCCTGGAATCGATCTATTTTCGTGATCCCAACCATTATCCGCTCGAGATCACCCGGCCCTTGCGGGCGGTGGAGCGGATCGACGGCATCGATGCCGAACTGACGATCGATGCCGCGCTCGCGCTCGCCGACGCCGGCGGCTGGACGACGATCGAGCAGCTCTGGCGGATCAAGGCCGATCGTGTCGCCGATCACCAGCGCCGCGAGGCGCCCGCCGGGTGAGCGGCTTCTATATCCTCGACGTGCCGGAATTCGCGCCCGTCGTGGCGGCCGCGCGTTCGCTCGAACGCTGCCGCGTCCATGCGGCGCGTGCCGGCTATCTGTTCGTGGAGTTCGACGGCGAGATCGAGATCGACCGCGCGGCGACGGGCCTTGCCGAGGCGGTCTGGTTCGGGTGCCTCACCGGCGGGCTCGACGGCAGGATCGTCCGGTTCGACGCGACCAGCATCCGCCTCGCGCCGACCAACGAACCGGTGCTCGTATGCTAATTTCGACGCGTGGCCGGTAGCGAGCAATCAGATCACCAGCATGAGCGGTGTGGACAGGAGAGAGGTCAAATGAAGAGAGCTTCCTTTCATTACAGAGCCCCGTACGCGGGCCTAGCAACGGCGATCGCTCTGGCGATAGTGCCAGGCGCGCTGGTCGCGACCGAGGCCCAGGCGGCCCCCCCGGCGTCGGCCCCGCTGCAATGCCGGACCTATAATTTCGGGGTGAAGCAATTCTCCACCGATATCATCCGGCAGTCGGTCTGGGGCCAGCTCTGCTTTCGCGGGCAACTCACCTCCGATACGCCGGTGCAGCTTCTAATTCACGGCGGCGCCTACAATCACACTTATTGGGATTCGCCCTTCAAGCCCGAGGTCTATTCCTACGTCCAGGCCGCGACGAAGCGTGGCTATGCGACATTGAACATCGATCGGCTGGGCTACGGGCAGAGCGACCATCCGGTCGCGACGACGCTCAACTTCGACGTCGCGGGTTACATCACGCATCAGCTCGTCCAGACGCTTCGGGGCGGTGCCTTGGGCGTTCGCTTCACCAGGGTGATCCTCAACGGACATTCGATGGGCGCGCTCACCGCGGAAAACGAGGCTGCCAATTATCATGATGTCGATGGCCTGATCGTCAGCGGCATCGGCCACAATCTCAACCCGCCGCCGGAGCAGCTGACCACCTTCACGCCCGCCGCGACCGATCCGAAGTTCGTGGGCCAGCTGGCGTTGGCCACCTATCTGACCTCGCGACCGAACGTCAGGATCAGCGTCTTCGTTTCCGGGGGCACCTATGATCCGGCCATCCCTCCGTACGAGGAGGGCATCCTGAAGGATACCCTGTCCCCGACCGAGTTCACCGCGCTGCCGATCGACACGAACGACCAGGTGCAACTGACGCAGAAGATCACCGCTCCGGTGCTGTTCGCGCAGGGGCGATACGACAAGATCTGGTGCACGGGCACCTTCGATTGCCAAACGGATCCGCAGGCGCTCAAGGAGCCGACCTACTGGCAACCCGGCGTCTTCACGCGCGTCGTCATCCCGGACGCCGGCCACTCGATCAATTCGAACCTGTCGGCGCCGACCTTCTACGAGACGACCTTCACTTGGCTGGCACAGCACGGCCTGGCGCCAAGGTAACATGTCTACACCGGGTGCGCGGGCCGCGCATCCGGTGCTGGACGGAAGGGCGGCGGCGTCCCGCGATATCTCCGGCGCGGTGACCGGACGCTCCGAATTTTTCAGCCCTGTGCGGTTGGTCGGATGACGATGCTGCCAACGTCGACTTCGGGCGGCTGCTCGAGCGCATAGAGGATGCCGCGCGCGATCGCGTCGGGCGGGATCGCGACATCTCCCGAACGCTGCGCCATCGCCTCCTTTGTCGCCTGATCGGTGATCGAGTCGCCGAAATTGGTCGCGACCATGCCCGGCGATACCTCGGTCACGCGAAGATTCGGCCCCGCTTCCTGCCTCAGCGCCTCCGTCACCGTACGCACCGCGTTCTTGGTGGCGGCGTAGACCCCCATCGTCGGGAGTATTTTGAGGCCCGCAGTCGAAACGACGTTGATCACGTGGCCGCCGCCCTGTCGCGCGAACACCGGCAGGGCGGCGGCGATGCCATACAGGGTGCCGCGCAGATTGACGTCGATCATCGCGTCCCAGTCGTCGACGCGCAGCGCGTCGAAGCGCGAGATCGGGCCGATGCCGGCGTTGTTGACGATCACATCGAGTCTTCCGAAACGTTCGAGCGCGTGCGCCACCAGCGCTTCGAGATCGGCGCGCCGCGTGACGTCGGTGACATGATAGTCCGCCCGGCCGCCCGCCTGGTTCAGTTCCGCCACCAGCGTCGCAAGCGCGTCCTCGCGCCGCGCCCCGAGCACCACGGCATGGCCGTGCCTTGCAAGCAGCCGCGCGACGGCCTGCCCGATACCGCTGCTGGCTCCGGTGATCGCGACGACCTTGGCCTCATTCATCCGGCTTCTCCGTCGATCGATTGTCGGGCGTTCCTACGACAGCTTCGGCCGAACTCCAACCGAAGCCGCCCGATGGCTTTCTGCCAATCGCGGACGTTCCCCGCTCATGGATGCGCGACCGGGGCGGCCGGGGTCGTCCCTGCGGCCGCGCGGTCCCGTCCCGCCATCGTCTCGACGAGGGAAAGGTTGTCGCGGATCTCGCGCATCAACTCGGGCACCGTCGCGGCGGGCCGGGAGTCCGCGCGATGCAGCGATGCGACCGCATTTTCCGCGATCGCCGTCGCGACCTCCTCGATACCCGGTCCGTGGCGGGGCTGGAACCACCAGGCGGTCCACATCGCC
Source organism: Sphingomonas bacterium (assembly GCF_903644055.1). Lineage (GTDB taxonomy): Bacteria > Pseudomonadota > Alphaproteobacteria > Sphingomonadales > Sphingomonadaceae > Sphingomonas_I. Next base: position 12,918 of record NZ_CAHJXD010000022.1, read on the forward strand.
ATGCCGATGATCGAGAAAGCGGCGACGCGCGGGTCCACCGGCCGGGCCTCGCCGGCCAGGATCGCGGCGTCGATCAGCCGTACCATCTCGCTCAGGATACGGCGCTTTGCGTCGACATGAGCCTTGGCGATCGCCGGCGGCAGTTCGGCTTCGCTCTGGTCCATCAGCCTGAAATGGGTCTTGGGATCGGCGGCCCACAGCACGAGGCGGCGAACCACCTCGCGGATGCGGCCTTGCGGCGACAGCGCCTGATCGACGTCGCGGAAGATGTTGGCGACGGGGAGCGTCACCCCGCGAATCAGCGCGGCGAGCAGCGCGTCCTTGTTGGGGTAGTAATAATAGATCGACGAGCGGCTGAGCCCGACCGCATCGGCGACATCCTTCAGGCTGGTCGCGGCGAAGCCCTTGGCGGCGAACAGCGCCGCCGCCTTGTCGAGCACCTCGTCCGCCAGCAATTCCCGGCGCATCGCCGGGGCACCCGCATCCTGCTTCCTTGTCGCCATGCGCGCCGCTCTAGCGCGTCGGAAACCGATCGGCGAGCCATTCGCGGATCGCCTGCCCCGCGGAGACGCGGCCCGGCACCTCGCCTGTGACCAGCGGCTGGCCGTGATGATCGCCGGGGAAGGCGTGACGCGTCACATCGGCCGATGGGATCGCCTCGGCGATGCGCTGGACGTCGGCGGGGAAGACGACCTGATCGCCGCTATATTCGATCAGCAGCAACGGCTGCTCGATCGCCGCCGCCGTATGGAACAGATTGGCGCGCGAGGTCAGCCCCGACCAGGTCGAGAGCCACGCCTCGGGCGTGCAGAAGCGCGCGAAGCCGACCACGCCGAAATTGGTCGCGTAGGGATCGCTGCTCCAGATCGAGCCGACCGCGCGGTCGGACGGGTCGAGCGACAGATCCCAGCAGCGCAGGTCGGCATCGGTCCGCCAGATCGTCATCGCCGTGGTGTGCGCGCCGCGGATGCGATCCTCGCGGCTGCCCCCGGCCTTGGCGCGGCCGCGCGCGGTTAGGCGATCATCGATCACCTGCCGAGCGGTCGCATCGAGCCGTTCGACGCGCGCGCGCTGCGCCGCCCGGTATCGCGCGACGAAGCCGGCCTCGTAGCGTGCGCCCCCGGGTGCCGGCGCATAGCCGTTTTCGGGCGCGAGGAAGTCGAGGCTCGGGTCGATCGCCAGCGGATCGTTCTCGTCCACCACCGATGGATCGATGCAGTTCATCAGCACGACGCCTTGCCCCGGATGCGGCGAGACCAGCACGATGCCGTCCGCCTGCGGCATCGCGACATCGGCCAGCCCGGTCTTGCGCCCGCCCGGCGTATGCGTCAGCCGCTCGCGCGGCGCGCACAGCGATTGTGCATTGTAGAAGCCGTACAGGCTCGCGCCGCCCGAATTGCCGATCAGCACGATCTTGCCGAAGCCGCTGTCGCGCAGGAAGCCGAGTCCCGCCGCGACGTCGAGCAAGGTAATCTCATGTTCGAGCCGCAGGTCGGAGCCGACCGCGCGCGAGGTCTGCGTGAACACCGCATATCCCGCCGCCAGCAGCTCGGGCACGAGATAATGCGTCGCGAGGAATTCGCGCGGATGCATGATGCACGCGACGACCTCGGACGGCCCGGCGGTATAGAGGAAGCCATTGACCGCGGCGCCGTCGGCGGTGCGCAACGGGTGGACGCTGAGCTTCACGTCATCCGGCAGCCGGTCCATCGTCCAGCCGGCGTTGCGGAATCCCGCCGTCGCCTCTCGCTCGCTCACTTGCTTTCCGCCTTCTCGGCCGGCACCTGCCCGGCCAGCGCCTCCGCGACGATCCGCCGCAACTCCGCCTTGTCGGCCTTGCCGACGCGGGTGAGGGGGAAGGCGTGGATCTCCTCGACCCGCTCGGGCAGCTTATATTTGGCGATGCCGAGCCCGAGCAGAAACGAACCCAGCTCGGCTACGGTCGGCGCCCGCTGCCCCGGATGCGGGATGACGAAGGCGCAGGCCTTCTCGCCGTACACCGGATCGGGCATCGCCACGACGCGCACGTCGGCAACGTCGGGATGGCGGACGACGAGGTCTTCGACTTCCTCCGCGCCGATCTTCTCGCCCCCGCGATTGATGTTGTCCTTGATGCGGCCCTCGAACGAGTAACAGGTCTCGCCATCGAGGTGATGCGCGCGCATCAGATCGCCCGATCGGAAGAAGCCGTCGCCGGTGAAGCTCGCCGCCGTCGTCTCCGGATCGCCGAAATAGCCGGTGAGCGTGCTCGGCCCGCGAAAGCATAATTCGCCGATCTCGCCGAACGGCACCGCATCCTCGCTGCCGGGCACGAGCAGCCGCACCTCGTCGCCGGGTGAGATCGGGTGGCCGACCGTGGTGTGGCGCATCGCGGCGCAGGCGGTCGGCGCGGCGGCGAACACCATGCCCTCGGTCATGCCGAACATCTGCCCGACGGGCACGCCGACATGCGCCTCGACCGGCTCCGCGCGGGCCAGCGCGAAGAACTGGCGCAGCGAGCTGAGATCGTGGCGGTGGAGATCGTCGATCTCGAGCAGCCGCGCCGCGACCGGACCGATGCTGCCGCTGAAGGTGACTCGGTGCCGGGCGATCAGCGCCAGCATCTCGGGAATGTCGAGCCGGTTTTGCAGCACCAGCGTTCGCCGGTCGAGCGCGACGGGCAGCACCGCGAACATCGTGCCGGCATTGTGGATGAGCGGCAGCGCCCACAATGTCACGTCGCGATCGTCGAGGTGGTAGCGCTGCGACAGATGGCGGACGGCGCCGAGATATTCGCCGTGCATGCGCGGGATGATCTTGGGCAGGCTGGTCGAGCCGCCCGAGAGCTGGAAGACCGCGACGTCGAGCGGGTCCGGCCGCACGTCCGCCGTCCGCGCGTGCGCCTCTTCGGGCGCGAAGCCGGTGGCCATCGCTTCCAGGTCGGGCAGGCCGGCGCGCGTGCCGCGAACGACGATGACATGCTCCAGCGCGTCCGCGCCGGCGGCGATCCGCTCCGCGAAGGCGACCTGATCGAAGCGGGGATCGACGTCGGCCTGAACGAGGAACGCGCGCGCGCCGGTTCTTTCCGCGAAATGGGCCATCTCCACCTCGCGATATTGCGGCAGCGTGCAGACCGGCACCACACCCGCCTTCATGCAGCCGTAGAAAGCGGTGAAGAAGTCCGCGGTCGTGCCGAGCTGGACCAGTGCCCGGTCACCGGGCCGAAGCCCGAGCTGGAGCAGGCTGGCGGCCATCGATTCGGTGCGGCGGTCGAGCGCGGCGAAGGTCACGGCGCCGTCCGGATCGACCACCGCGATCGCCTCCGGCCGCTCGGCCGCCGCCGCGCGCAACGTGTCACCGATGTTCAGGTCCAGCCAGTTGCCCCGGCCGATCTCCCGGCGCGCTTCGTCGGCGGTTCGGTAGGTAACCCCCTCGATCGGGTAACGCGGGCCCGTCGATCCGGCCGCGACGGCCTCTTCCAATTGCTGCATCCAGGCCCGCTCCACGCTTTCGTCCATTTTTCCACGTTATCGTCGAAGGCGTCAAGCCGCCGCTTGTGCCGCTGTGGTTTCGACTTTAGCGTCGAATCCTCGACAATGACGACGCGCGCCGAGGATAGCCATGAAGAATGATGACGTGATGCTGCCGACAACGCTGGTCGGCTCCTATGCGATGCCCGAATGGCTGATCGACCGCGCCAAGTTGGCCGGCCGCTTTCCGCCGCGCGTCCGGGCGAAGGAGCTCTGGCGCATCGCCCCGGAATTCCTCGACGAGGCGCAGGACGACGCGACGCTGATGGCGATCTTCGAACAGGAGCGCGCGGGGCTCGACATCATCACCGACGGGGAGATGCGGCGCGAGAGCTATTCGAATCGCTTCGCCACCGCGCTGGAGGGGGTCGATCTCGAGAATCACGGCACTGCGCTCGATCGCAGCGGCCATCCCAATCCCGTTCCCCGCGTCACGGGCAAGATCCGGCGCAAGCACCCCGTCCAGGTTCGCGACATCGAATTCCTGCGGCGGCACACCGACAAGCGCATCAAGATCACCGTTCCCGGTGCCTTCACCATGGCGCAGCAGGCGCAGAACGACTTCTACGCCACCGATGAGGAAATGGCGCTCGACTATGCGGCGGCGGTCAACGAAGAGATCAAGGACCTGTTCGCGGCGGGCGCGGACATCGTCCAGATCGACGAGCCCTATATGCAGGCGCGCCCGGAAAAAGCGCGCGCTTACGGCGCGGCGGCGGTCGCGCGGGCGCTGGACGGCGTGAATGGCGTCACCGCGCTGCACATCTGCTTCGGCTATGCGGCGATCATTCATGGCGATCGGCCAAAGGGCTATGATTTCCTCGCCGAACTCGCCGAGACCTCGGTGCGGCAGGTTTCGGTGGAGACCGCGCAGCCCAGGCTCGATCCGGCCGAGCTCGCGCCGCTGCGTGACAAGCAGATCCTCGTCGGCGTGCTCGATCTCAATGACCCGTCGGTGGAAACCCCCGAAACCGTCGCCGATCGGATCCGCCGCGCGATGACGCAGGTGCCGCCCGAAAACATCATCGTCGCCCCCGATTGCGGCCTCAAATATCTGCCGCGCGACGTGGCTTATGGGAAGATGGCGGCGATGGTCGCGGGCGCCGCCATCGTCCGCGGCGAGCTGTCATAGCAGCCGGCGCGGCGCCGTCGCATGTCCTAACGATCGGCCGGCGCGGCGCAGCTCAGCGCGAATTCTAGCTGTGCGGTCTGTAGCGCGGGGCCGGCGTGATGAAAGTCGGTGCAATGGCCGGTGTCGCGCAGCAGGCCGGCGTCGACGGCGGGGGCTTCGGAGAGCATGACGGCGAACCGAGCGACTTCGCCCTCGTTGGTGATCCACAGCCGATCATGCTGGGCCAGGCGATAGTGCACGGGCACGCGGACCTTTCCCAATATGTCGGCGGCGATGGTGGGCCAGCCCAGGACGATATCGAGGAGCTCGGCGCGAGGCACCGGCGCGTCGGCGGCATGGCTGAGGCCGGGCATCGGCGCGCCGAACGTATGCGCGGGGCCGAACATCACGGCATCCTTCAGATCGGGCGGCAGCTCGATCATCACCGTCGCGGGCAGCGCCGCCCAGGCCGCGCCCGCCTCGGGCGGGCTCGCCAGGCACATCCCCGAAATCGCGACGCCGGCCAGCGGCCATGACGGTTGCCGCGCTGCGATGGCGAGCGTGATTGCAGCGCCGATCGAATGGCCGACGAGCACGACCGGCCGTGCCGGTTCGGCCGACTGCGCGAGCAGCATCCCGATCATCGCGTCGAGCCGCTCGGCGCTGGCGAGGATCGTCTCGGCGCCCGGCGGCAGCGGCGTCGTGGCCCCATAGCAGGGCCGGTCGAGCGCGAGGATCGGAATGCCGGCCGTGGCGGCGCGGTCGAGCAGCGAAAATCCGGGCAGGTCGAAATAAGCCGACGTGTAGCTGCCGCCGTGCAGCGCGACGATCAGCGGCACGTCCCCCGCGGCGGGCCGATCGGGCGATCGACGGCGGCCCGACACCTGCCATTCCCCCACGCGTTCGGCGAAAATTCCGGCGGCCAGCTCGGGCATCACGCGCCCTCCCGCTGCGGTGAACGGGCAGGATCGTCTACGCCCGTCCGCTCTGCCAGCCAACCGGCGGCGAGATCGAAAACCTCGTCCGACCAGCGATCGCCCCGCCAGGCGATATATTGGTCGGGCCGCACCAATGTCAGCGGTTTCGGGTAGCGCCCCTTCGCCTCCGCCTCGGTGAGATAGAGGCAGATCATCGGAATCCCCCGGTCGGCGGCGGCGGCCATCGCGCCGCGAACCTGGGCGCCGCTGGCGTCGAACCGCGCCAGCAGCGCGAAGCCCTGGCCGAACAGGTCGTACAGCGATCGCCCGTCGGCGCGCCAGACGTGCGGCGCGAGGCAGCCGGGGCGGCTCGACGGCTTATATTCGCGCGCGTCGGGCGCGTCCTCCTCGGCATCGTCCTCGCGGGCGAGTACGGGAGATCGCCGGTAGCAGCCGCCGAGCACGGTCTTGAGCGTATGGAACTCGCGCTGCTTGACCGCCACGATCCGTTCGCCGACCGCGCGGCGCATCGCGTCGCCGGCCTCGCCCGGCTCTTCCAGCCCCTCGGCCCAGAAATCGTTCGACAGCACGGCATGGTTAGTGGCGGCCTCGGCGATCACTTCCTCATGGATCGCTCGACGCTCGATCTCATAGCTGTCGAGCAGCGCCGGTCCGCCCCACCCCTGGAGCGTCGCCGCGAGCTTCCAGCCGAGATCGACGCCGTCCGCCACTCCCATGTTCATGCCGTAGCCGCCGAACGGAGGGTGCAGATGGCAGGCATCGCCGATCAGGAACACGCGGTCCTTGCGATAGCGATCGGCGATCAGGCTGCTCGCGACCCATTCGTCGCTGCTCAATATCTCGTAGGGCAGGTCGATCCCCGTCGATTCGCGGATCAACGCCGCCGCATTGTCGGGCGTGATCGTGAAACCTTCGGGCAGCCGCGTTGGCATGAAGAACCACACGTCGTCCCGGTCCATCGGTCCGATCAGGCTGGGCGCCGCCGGGTTGACCTGCCAATACATCGTCGCCGGGCCGTGGGCATGCGCCTCGGCAAGCCCCGGTGCGCGGAACACGATGTTGTAATTGCGCGACAGGCCGTAGGTGCCGTGCATCGTCGCGCCGACCACCTCACGCAACGCGCTCCGGGCGCCATCCGCGCCGACCACATAGCCGCAGCGGATCGGCAGTTCCGCTCCCGTGCCGCGATCGCGCAGGATGAGATCGACGCCGTCGGCATCCTGGTTGACCGAGACGAATTCGGTGCTGAAGCGCAGCGTGACCGACGGCAGCGTCTCGGCATGCTCGCGCATCACCTGCTCGAGCTTGTACTGCGGCACCCACTGGCCGTGCTCGGGATAGAGCTCGTTTCGTGCCGGATGGCAGTTCGAGGCATTCTCGATCCGCGCGAGGCCGAAGCCGCCGAGCCGGGTGACGAAATTCACGGTCGAGGGATAATCGACCCCGAACGGCGAGACCGCCGCCAGCTTGTCGGCGATCCCCCATCGCCGCAGATGCGTGCGGGTCCGGACGTTGGTGGTCTTGGCGCGCGGCGCATAGCCGACCCGGTCGTTGCGCTCGACCAGCAGGCAATCCACGCCGCGCGTGCCCAGCTCGATCGCCAGTGCGAGGCCGCTCGGCCCCGCGCCGACGATCACAACCGAATATGCTTTGGCCATGCCCATCGAAGCACCTCCCCACGCGGCGCAGGCGACCGCCGACCTGCGCGCCGCTGACCTTTGCGGACGTCTCGAGCGTCCTGACGGGTGCTGGATAGAGAAAGCGTGGCGATAGGAAACGATGGCAAAATGCCGGAGGTGTTACTTGATCGGCATCAGCCGCCGGGATCGCGCCGGTTGAGCCCGGCGCGGCGGAACAGGTCCGTCAGGTGCTGCGCGATCGGCGTCAGCGGGAAGCGCGATCGGCTGACGATGCAGATCGCCGGCGCGCCCAGCTCCTCGGTCACCGCGATATGCCCGAGCAGCCGGCTGGTGCGCGCGAAGGACAGCCATTGCTGCGGCAGCATGGCGAGAACGTCCGAAGACGCCGCGACCGTGATCATCGAAAGCGCGCTCTGCGCCTGGATCGCGATGATCGGGCTGGGCAGGCCGTGCCGCTGAAACAGCGGGGACAGTTCCGCCCCGCTATCCATCGTCACCGACGTCGCGACCCAGCGCGCGTCGACCAGTTCGGCGAGCGATGTCGCGCCGGCGAGCGGATGGCCGCGCCGACCCAGCACGACGCGCCGGTTCTCGAACAATTTCTCGCTCGAATATTCGCCGGGCAGATGATCCTCGGAAAGCGGCCCGACATAGAAATCGACCGCCCCGCTGCGGATGTCCGCCTCGATCGCGGGGAACAGCCCCTCGGTGATGCGCAGCAGAACGTCCGGATAGCGGCGGCGGAAGGGCTCGAGCACCATCGGCAGCATCGAGACGTGCGGCGCGGTCGAGAGGGCGATCGAAACGCTGCCGGTGCTGATGCCCTTGAGCTGCTGCACCTCGTCGCGCGCGCGCTCGAGCTCGAGCTGCACCGCCGTGCTGCGCC
>NZ_CAHJXD010000023.1 GCF_903644055.1 Sphingomonas bacterium
CATGGGATCAACCAGAAGACAGTTGCCAAGTGGAAGCGGCGGACCTCGATGATCGATCTGCCAACCGGCCCGAAGGTAGCACGATCCACGGTACTGTCGATCGAGCTGAGGCGGTCATCGTCACCTTCCGTCGTCACACCCTGCTACCGCTCGACGATTGGCTGTACGCGTTACAGGCGAGCATCCCGCATCTGACGCGCCCGTCGCTGCACCGCTGCCTCCAACGACACGGCATCTCCCAGCTCAGGCAGCATCTTGGCGACTTCGTCGCCGCCTACAACTTCGCCCGCAGACTCAACACTCTTAAAGGCCTCACTCCCTACGAAGCTGGTGGGTATAGGGGGACGATGCTCGCGCATGTTCCTTGGGCGATCGGCATCCAGCTCGTGGGCTGGGCGATCGGCTATGCGCTGGGCGTGCGGGCGCGGGCGGCGATCTGGCTGGGGTGGTTCGCGGCGGCGGTGCTGTGCGTGACGCGCGAGGTGACTCAGCGGGAATATCAGTGGATCGAGGCCTATGGCCATGGTCTGCGGCGCAACATGCCCGATCTCGCGGGATTTCGCGTCTGGGAATGGAACGCGCATTCGATTTCGGAGACGGTGGCGGCGATCGGCGCGGCGACGCTGCTGGCGCTGATCGTCACATGGAAAAGTCGCGCCTGAGGGCTTTTCAAGCGCGCGGGATTGCCTATATGGGACTGATCCAGACATTCAGGCCAAAGCTCGTTCGCACGAGTCGCGGCCGCCCGTCCCGCCCCGGGACACGGCCCATCTAGCGCAACGGGCCGCGACGAAGTGGGGCAGGCCAGCGGGTTTACCAAGACGCTGCCGTGCGGTTCCGATGGCCCGGACCCGCACCTTTTTGCGTGGGTTATCCCCCGCATCGGCCACGGGCGCGCGGCGAGGCGGGCGACAGACGGTTCGATACGAGGATAATCGATGGCGACCCAGGCAGTTCCCGCACTTTCCACCGCGGCGAAGAAGCGCATCCGCAAGGTTTTCGGCAACATCCACGAAGTGGTGCAGATGCCGAACCTGATCGAGGTGCAGCGCGAAAGCTACGAACAATTCCTCCGCTCCGATGCGTCGATCGGCTATGTCTCGGGCCTCGAGAAGACGCTGCGCAGCGTCTTCCCGATCCGCGATTTCGCGGGCACCGCCGAGCTCGATTTCGTCCATTACGAACTCGAAGATCCCAAATATGATATCGAAGAGTGCCGCCAGCGCGGCATCACCTTCGCGGCGCCGATGCGCGTGACGCTGCGGCTGATCGTGTTCGAGGTCGATCCCGATACCGAGACCCGCTCGGTCCTCGATATCAAGGAGCAGGACGTCTACATGGGCGACATGCCGCTCATGACGACGAACGGCACGTTCATCATCAACGGCACCGAGCGCGTGATCGTCAGCCAGATGCACCGTTCGCCGGGCGTGCTGTTCGATCATGACCGCGGCAAGACGCACGCTTCGGGCAAGTATCTTTTCGCGGCGCGGGTGATCCCGTATCGCGGCTCGTGGCTGGATTTCGAGTTCGACGCCAAGGACATCGTCAACGTCCGGATCGATCGCAAGCGCAAGCTGCCGGTGACGACCCTGCTTTATGCGCTCGGGCTCAACGGCGAGGACATCCTCAACCATTTCTACAAGACGCAGACCTATGTGCGTGGGCAAGGCGGCTGGAAGGTGCCCTTCCTCGTCGAGAATTGGCGTGGGCAGAAGCCGTCGTTCGATGTCGTCAATGGTGATTCGGGCGAGGTGGTCTTCCCCGCCGGCACCAAGATCAGCCCCCGCGCCGCCAACAAGGCCGCCAAGGACGGGCTCGCCAGCCTGCTGATTCCGACCGAGGAAATCTACGGCCGCTATTCGGCCTACGACCTGATCGATGAGTCGACGGGACGCATCTACATCGAGGCCGGCGACGAGGTTACGCCCGAGAATCTCGAACTGCTCGACAATGCCGGGTTCGATCATGTCGATCTGCTCGACATCGATCATATCTCGACGGGCGCGTGGATGCGCAACACGCTGAAGGCCGACAAGGTCGAGGAGCGCGATCATGCGCTCAGCGAAATCTACCGCGTGATGCGCCCCGGCGAGCCGCCGACGAAGGAAACCGCCGAATCGCTGTTCGGCGGGCTGTTCTTCGATCCGGAGCGCTACGATCTGTCCGCGGTGGGCCGGGTCAAGCTCAACATGCGCCTCAACCTCGATGCCGAGGATACGGTGACGACGCTGCGCACCGAGGATCTGCTGGCGGTGATCAAGACGCTGGTCGATCTCAAGGATGGCAAGGGCGACATCGACGACATCGACAATCTCGGCAACCGCCGCGTGCGTTCGGTCGGCGAGCTCTTGGAGAATCAGTATCGCGTCGGCCTGCTCCGCATGGAGCGCGCGGTGAAGGAGCGGATGAGCTCGGTCGACGTCTCGACGGTGATGCCCAACGATCTCATCAACGCCAAGCCGGCGGTGGCGGCGGTGCGCGAATTCTTCGGTTCGTCGCAGCTCAGCCAGTTCATGGACCAGACCAACCCGCTCTCCGAAGTGACGCACAAGCGCCGCGTCTCGGCGCTCGGGCCGGGCGGCCTGACGCGCGAGCGCGCGGGCTTCGAGGTCCGCGACGTCCACCCGACGCATTACGGCCGCATCTGCCCGATCGAGACGCCGGAGGGGCCGAACATCGGCCTGATCAACAGCCTCGCCTCGTTCAGCCGCGTCAACAAATATGGCTTTATCGAAACGCCGTACCGCAAGGTCGTCGATCACAAGGTCACCGACGAGGTCGTCTATCTTTCGGCGATGGAGGAGGCCAAGCATACGATCGCGCAGGCCAATGCCGACGTCGCGAAGGACGGGACCTTCACCGAGGATCTGATCTCGTCGCGCGAGGCGGGCGAGTTCCTAATGGCGCCGCGCGATCATATCACGCTGATGGACGTTTCGCCGAAGCAGCTCGTTTCCGTCGCCGCGTCGCTGATCCCCTTCCTGGAGAATGACGACGCCAATCGCGCGCTGATGGGCTCGAACATGCAGCGCCAGGCGGTGCCGCTGGTCAAGGCCGAGGCGCCGTTCGTCGGTACGGGGATGGAAGAGACCGTGGCGCGCGACAGCGGCGCCGCGATCGCCGCCAGGCGTCCCGGCATCGTCGATCAGGTCGATGCCGCGCGCATCGTCGTCCGCGCGACGGGCGATGCCGATGCCGGCAAGTCTGGCGTCGACATCTACACGCTGATGAAGTTCCAGCGCTCCAACCAGTCGACCTGCATCAACCAGCGCCCGCTGGTGAAGGTGGGCGACATGGTGGAAGCCGGCGACATCATCGCCGACGGCCCGTCGACCGAATATGGCGAGCTGGCGCTGGGGCGGAACGTGCTCGTCGCGTTCATGCCGTGGAACGGGTATAATTACGAGGATTCGATCCTGATCTCCGAGCGGATCGTGAAGGACGACGTCTTCACCTCGATCCATATCGAAGAGTTCGAGGTGATGGCCCGCGATACCAAGCTCGGGCCCGAGGACATCACGCGCGACATTCCCAATGTCGGCGAGGAGGCGCTGCGCAACCTCGACGAGGCGGGCATCGTCTATATCGGCGCCGAGGTCGAGCCGGGCGACAT
>NZ_CAHJXD010000024.1 GCF_903644055.1 Sphingomonas bacterium
ACCAGGCCCGCGCTGGGCGGCAGCCTGGCGCCCGACGCGCGCGCGCGGCTGATCGAAGCGATCGCGCGCCGCCCGCAGGATTATGTCGGGCAGGAGGTGGTGCGCCTGTCGACGATGCCGGTCGTGGCGCAGGGCCGCGTCGTGCCGCGCCCATTCATCCTGCGCGCCTTCGCCGCCCGCAACGCGCGCGGCGACTGGGAGGTGATGCCCGGCGGCTTCGCGCATATCGGCGAGCAGCTCGACGCGCGCGCGCCGGTGATGGGGGCGGGCGCCTTCTCCGCCGATTGCGGCGTGGTGGCGCTGGGCCCGGTCGAGCCGATCTCGCTGCTGCCGACGCGTGTCGCGGTGCGCCGCAACCCCGGCACCCTGCCGAGCCGCGCCGCCGACAATCTGTTCTGGCTCGGCCGCTATATCGAGCGCGCCGATGCCACGGTGCGGCTGGTGCGCGCGACGCTTGGCGGCACGCTCGATGCCGATGGCGGCGCGAGCCTCGTGCCAATGACGCTCGATCGTCTCGCCACGCTGCTGATCTCGACCGGCGCCGCGCGGCTCGGCGGCGACGAGGAAGACGAGGAGGAGGAAGAGCCCGAGGAAGGATCGATCCGCGATCTCGCCGAGCTCGCCGAGGCGGCGCTCGACGGCGCCGGGCTCGCCAGCGTCCGCACGCTGTTCGCGACCGCGCACGGTATCGCCGAGGTGATCCGCGAACGTCTGGCGGCCGACGTCTGGCGGCTGATCGACATGGCCCTGCCCCAGCCCGCGGGGGCCGGCGGCGAGGATGCCGGCACGATGCTGGCGCGCGCCGCCGAGGTGCAGGAAAGGTGCGCGGCGCTTGCGGGGCTTGCCGCCGAGAATATGGGGCGCACCGCCGGCTGGCGCTTCCATGATCTCGGTCGGCGGATCGAGCGCGCGCTGGCGACCTGCCGCCTCGTGCGCAGCTTCGCCACGGAGCAGGCCTCGGCCGACGATCTTACCACGCTGCTCGATCTCGGCGACAGCCAGATCAGCTATCGCGCGCGCTATCTCACCGGGCTGGCGCTGGTGCCGGTGCGCGATCTGATCGCGCTCGATCCGTTCAACCCGCGCAGCATCGCCTTCCAGGTCGCGCGCATCCGCGAGCATCTGGCGGGTCTTCCCACGCTCCGCGACGACGGCATCGACGAGGAGCAGGTGGCGCTTTCCGAGGAGATCGGCCTGATCATCGCCACCACCAGGCCCGAGGCGATGTCGCCCTCCGGCGTTCTGGCGCTGGAAAATCGCCTGATGGCGCTCTCCGACGCGATCGGCCGCCGCTATTTCCTTCAGGATGCCGAAACGCTGCGCGCGCCGGGGATGACGCTCGCCTGATGCGCTATTCGGTCCGCCACCAGACGCGCTTCGATTATGCCTTTCCGGTGCGGTTCGCGCGCTGCAACCTTCGCCTGCATCCCGTCGATTGGGACGGCCAGCGCGTCGAAAGCTATCGCCTCCGCCTCGATCCGGTCGGCCAATTGCTGGCGGGGTGCGATGGCGGCTATCTGGCGATCACCGATCGGCTGATCGTCGATCGCCCCGCCACCAAGCTGGTCATCGAGAGCCGTTCGACGCTCACCGTCGAACGCGAAGCGCCGGCATGTACACCCTCCGACCCCAGCGTCGATCAGGCCGCGCGCGCCGCCGCCGGGCAGCCTCTGCTCGATCGCATGGCGCCCGCCAACTTCCTCTTCCCCTCGCCGCTCATCGCCGCATTTCCCGAGATCGCCTCCTGGTGTGCAGCCGAGCTGTCGCCGGGGCGCGGGATCGTCGAGGCGGGGCTCGCGCTCGCCCACGCGATCCAGGCCGGCTTCCGCTACGACGGCAGCGCCACCGAACTGGATACCAGCCCCGCGCAGGCGTTCGCGGCGCGGCGCGGGGTCTGCCAGGATTTCGCGCAGATCATGATTTCCGGCGCGCGTTCGGCGGGGCTCGCCGCGGCCTATGTCTCCGGCTACCTCCGCACCGTACCGCCAGCGGGCAAGGAACGGCTGGTCGGCGCCGATGCCACGCATGCCTGGGTGATGCTGTGGTGCGGAGCGGAGCGCGGCTGGCTGGGCTTCGATCCCACCAACGGCTGCACCGTCGGCTCGGACCATATCGTCTGCGCGATCGGGCGCGATTATGGCGATGTCGCGCCGGTCGACGGCATCTTCCTCGGCCGCGACGGCCAGAAGATCGATGTCGCGGTCGATGTCGAGCCACTCGCCGAGGATGCTGGCGCGGCGACCGTTACGCCGCCTGCATCTGCTCGGGCTGGCTGATCCGCGGCGCGATATCGCCCTTGCCCGCGCGCTGGAGCAGCCGGTTGATATAATCGAGCTTGCCGACGATCGCCTCCGAAAGGTGGAAGGGGTAGAGATCGGGCTGCCCCATCGATCGGTTGATCGCATTTTCGGCGAAGGCGAACGGGCCCCATTCGGCGACCAGCCGCTGCGTATCGACATGATAGGGATCGAAGTCGATTTCGGGGGGGGCCTCGTCCTCGCGCCACTTGGTCATGCGCATGCCGAAGCCGTCGAGCGTGGCCAGCGCATCGATGATGTGCATCAAATGCGCGAAGGTCTCGGCGAAATCCTCCCACGGATGCATCGTCGCATAGGAGGATACGAAGTCGGTCGACCAGCCGCTGCCGGCGTCGCCATAATGTTTCTGCATCGCGTCTTCGTAGCTGATCCGCTCGTCGCCGAAGACCGCGCGGAAGGCGTCGAGCTCGTCGGTGTCCTCGATCAGCCGTGCCCAATAATAATGGCCCACTTCATGGCGGAAATGGCCGAGCAGGGTGCGATAAGGCTCGCCGAGGCCGGTGCGCATCTTCTCGCGCTGCACGTCGTCGGCCTCGAGGATGTTGAGCGTCACCAGCCCGTCCTCATGGCCCGTGGTGATTCGCACCGTGCCTGTCTGCTCGCCGACCGGATCGTAGAGGAAATCGAACGTCAGCCCGGGAATGCGCCCATTGGCCTCGGCCTCGGCCTGCGTCTCGATCGGCAGGTTGAGGTGAAGCAAGGTGTGGAACAGCCGCCGCTTGGCCGCCTCGATCTTGGCCCAGCGCTCGGGCACGCCGGGGCCGGTCAGGTCCGGGATCGTGCGATTGTGTCGGCAGGCGAGGCACATCGGCTGATCGCCGACCGAGGCCACCAGCCAGTTGCACACCGCATGCTCGTTGTTGTTGGCGCAGACGACGACGTCGTGCGGCGCGCCCGTCGCATCGCGCCACGTCGTCGCGCCGTCGCCGAGGAAGAGGAACTGGTCGCTTTGCGGATCATAGCCCAGCGTGAACGCGCAGCTCGGGCAGACCCGGACCTCGAAATGGGTGGGGCGCGAGCAATTGGGGCATGCGTACGGGCGCATGGAAAAAGGCTCCTGACGATCGAAGAAATCTCGCGCCTGAACGCCGCGTGCGCACAAAGGTGCCCTACCCCTTGTTAAAAGCGCGTCCGGCCCGCATTTCTGCGCCGACGGAGGCGGAATGGCGGATCTTTACTCGACCCTTGGCATCGCGCGCGGCGCCGACGATGCGGCGATCAAGAAGGCGTATCGTAAGCTCGCCAAGGAGCTGCACCCCGATCGCAACAAGGATAATCCCAAGGCGACGGCGCGCTTCTCCGAAGTGACGCAGGCCTATGATCTGCTGTCCGACAAGGACAAGCGCGCGCAATATGATCGCGGCGAGCTCGACGAGCAGGGCAATCCCAAGATGCCGTTCAGCTATGGCGCCGGCGGCAGTGCGGGCGGCTTCCGTCCGCGCGGGCCGGGCGGCGTCGAGTTCGAAACCGGCGGCAGCGATTTCGGCGAGATTTTCGAAGGGCTGTTCGGCGGCAAGCGAGCCGGTGGCGGTGGCGGTAGTAGCGGCTTCTCGGGCTTCGGCGCGCGCCCGCGTGCGCAGAAGGGCGTCGATGCCGCCTATCGGCTGGCGGTGGATTTCGAGGATGCAGCCGCTCTGAAACCGCAGCGGATCACGCTCGGCAACGGCAAGACCGTCGATCTGAAGATCACCGCCGATGCCGTTGCGGGAGCGCCGATGCGGCTTGCAGGGCAGGGCGAGGCCGGGATGGGCGGCGCCGGCGACGCGCAGGTGACGATCGAGGTCAAGAAGCACCGCTTCTTCACGCGCGACGGCGACGATGTCCGCCTCGATCTGCCCATCCGGCTCGACGAGGCGATCAGCGGCGCGAAGATCAAGCTGCCGACGGTCGAGGGCGCGGTGATGATGAGCATCCCCGCCGGCTCCAACTCGGGCAAGATCCTCCGCCTCAAGGGGCGCGGCTTCCATCGCAAGGATGGCACGCGCGGCGATCAGCTCGTAACACTGATGATCGATCTGCCGGCCGACGATGCGGAGTTGAAGAGCTTCGTCGAGGGTTGGTCGGGCGACGCCGAGCGCAATCCGAGGGCGGCGCTGGGGGTCTGATCCCCAACAGCCGTCACCAACCTGCCGTCATGCCAGCGAAGGCCGGCATCTCGGGCCATCAAGCGTGACGATTGTGTCACGAGATCCCAGCTTGCGCTGGGATGACGAAGGGTCAAGGCGCGATCGGTTCGGGCCGTGCCTCCGCCAGCACCAGCGAGAACAGGCCCTCGGCGTCGGTCCATTCGCGCACGGGCGTCCAGCCGCCCGCCGCGAGCAATTGCCGCGCCGATCGCGCATCATATTTGTGGCTGTTCTCGCTATGGATCGTCTCGCCCGCCGCCATCGCGAAGCGGCGGCCCGCGATGTCGAATGCGATGTCGCGCAGCGCTTCCAGATGCATCTCGATCCGTGCCCAGCCGTCGTTCCAGATCGCGCGGTGCCGGAATTGATCGACGGGAATATCGCCTTCCAGCTCGCGGTTGATCCGGCGGAGCAGGTTGAGGTTGAACTGCGCGGTCACGCCCTGCCTATCGTCATAGGCGGGCACCAGCACCGCCTCGGGCTTGATCCGGTCCATGCCGATCAGCAGCAGCGCGCCCTCGCCCAGCGTCTCGATCATCCCGCGCAGCAGATCCACCGCCGATCGCGGCACGAGATTGCCGATCGTCGATCCCGGAAAGAAGCCGAGCTTGGGCAGCGCCGCCACGGCCATCGGCAGCGCCACCGGCTTCATGAAATCCGCCTCGACCGGCAGCACCGAAAGCCCGGGAAACGCCTGCGCCAGCCCGGCGGCGCTCTCGCGCAGGAAGTCGCCCGAAATATCGATCGGCACATAAGCGGCGGCATCGAGCGCGCGCAGCAGCGCCGGCGTCTTGGTCGACGATCCCGATCCGAACTCGACCACCGCGCGCCCGCGTCCGGCCAGCGCCGCGACCTCGCCGCATATCCGCGTCAGCAGCGCGGTCTCGACCCGCGTCGGATAATATTCGGGCAGCCGCGTGATCGCCTCGAACAGCTCCGATCCGCGACGATCGTAGAACCAGCGCGCCGGGATCGCCTTCGGCCTGGCGGCAAGCCCCGCCAGCACGTCGTTCAGGAAAGCGGCATCGGCGCGGTCGGTGCGCGCGGGGGCATCGTCGACACCGAGCATCAAAGGTCCTTCGCCAGCCGCACGCCGGTGAATTGCCAGCGCTGCCAGGGGTAGAAGAAATTGCGGTAGCTCGCCCGGCTGTGCCCGCGCGGCGTCGCGCAGCTCGCGCCCTTGAGTACCGCCTGCCCCGACATGAACTTGCCGTTATACTCGCCGACCGCGCCCGCCACGGGCCGGAAGCCGGGGTATGGGAGGAAGGCGCTGCCCGTCCATTCCCAGACGTCGCCGAACATCTGCGCGGGCGCGGCGGAGCGCGATGCCGCGCGCGGGCGCACCGGGCCTGCGGCATCCAACTGGTTGCCCGCGGCGGGATCGAGCCCCTGCGCCGCGCTCTCCCATTCCGCCTCGGTCGGCAGCCGCGCCCCGGCCCAGCGCGCGAAGGCATCGGCCTCGTAGAAGCTGACGTGCGTCACGGGGGCGGCGGGATGCAGCGGGTGCAGCCCGTCGAGCGCGAACGCCAGCCAGCCGCCTCCGCCATCGGGGCGCCAATAGAGCGGCGCCTCGATCCCCTCGCGCTTAACCCACGCCCAGCCATCCGACAGCCAGTGCGCGGTATCGCGATAGCCGCCGTCGGCCATGAAGCTCTGCCACTCGGCATTGGTGATCACGCGATCGGCCAGCGCATGCGGCTGCAACAATGTCCGGTGACGCGGCGCTTCGCAGTCGAACGCGAAGCCGCTTTCGGCGGCGTCATGGCCGATCTCGACAATGCCCTCGCGTCCCCGGCGCCAGCCGATCGACGGGGGCACCGGCGCGGGTGTGGGGCGCGGGTGCGGCCAGACGGCGGGATCGAGGGAATTTTGGGCGAAGCTCGCGAGGATATCGGTGAGCAGCAATTCCTGATGCTGCTGCTCGTGCTGGATGCCCAATTCTATCAGCGCCAGCGCCGCTTCGGGCAGGTGCGGCATCGCCTTGGCGAGCGTTTCATCCACCGCCGCGCGCCAGCCCAGTATCTGTTCCAGGCTCGGCCGGCTGAGCATCCCGCGCCGCTCGCGTGCATGCCGCGCGCCCTCGGCCTCGTAATAGCTGTTGAACAGATAGGCGAAGCCGGGATCGAACGGCTGATGGCCGGGAACATGATCGCGCAGCACGAAGGTCTCGAGGAACCATGTCGTGTGCGCGAGATGCCATTTCGCGGGCGAGGCATCGGGATGCGGCTGGATCGTCGCATCGGCATCGGACAATGTCGCGACCAGCGCGCGCGACAAGGCGCGCGTTTCCGCAAGTCGCTGCCCGAGCGACGGCGCTTCGGTAATACTGTCGACGCGTGCGGCCAAGATGGAGAGCCCCCTCCGTACCGCCGAAAATGCTCCGGTCGCGAAAAAGTTTCGTTTCGCGCGGTCTGGCGCCTTATTGGCGGCTCCTGCCCGGCTCCCACAGCACATCGCCCTCGCGCGTCGCGGCGATCCGCCGCGCCAGCACGAACAGGTGATCGGAGAGGCGGTTGATATAGGCCATCGCCTGCGGATTGAGCGCGACCTGCGCCGCGGCCCCGACCATCGCGCGCTCGGCGCGGCGCGCGATCGCGCGCGCCATGTGCAGCGCCGCCACCTGGCCCGATCCCCCGGGGAGGATGAAGGAGGTCAGCGGCGACAGCGCCTGGTTCATCCGGTCGATCTCGCTCTCCAGCCGCTCGACCTGCGCGGACGTGATCCGCAAAGCCGCGTCGGAAGGCGCGAAATCCTCGCCGGGGGTAGCGATGTCGGCGCCGAGATCGAACATTTCGTTCTGGATGCGGCGGAGCATCACGCGTTCGGGGGCATCCGGCTCCAGCCAGGTGATCGCCGCGCCGATCGCGCAATTGGCCTCGTCGACCTCGCCGATCGCCATCATCCGCGCGTCATTCTTGGCGACGCGCGATCCGTCCACCAGCCCCGTCGTGCCCGCGTCACCGGTGCGCGTGTAGATTTTGTTGAGCTTGACCATCGCCGGGTCGGGCCTCAGCCCGCGTGGCCCCGCGCCAGCAGCAGGAACAGCACCACCAGGATCACGGCGATCGCCTGGAACTGGATGCGCCGCCACATCATCCGGTTTTGCGCGAGTCCGCTTTCGATCGGGCCATTGCCGTTCACCTCGTCATGCTGCGTGCGAAGGAAGATGATCACCCCGCGCACCACCGAAACGAGCGCACCCAGCGCGGCGAGGACGATCAAGACGAGCAGAAAGGTTTGCATCGGCGCTATCTAAGCCTCCGCAGCCCCGAATCCAATGGGCAGCCGCCCCGCGCGCAGCGCGGCGACGAGCGCCACGGGATCGGCCCCGCCCGCGCGCAGATCGGCGAGGCCGGGGCTGCCGTC
>NZ_CAHJXD010000025.1 GCF_903644055.1 Sphingomonas bacterium
ATCGGGTAGCGGTCGCGGTGGCGCTGGTCGCGGCCTTTTCGGCGCTGCTGGCGAGCGGGCTCGCCGCGCATGCCGCGCTCGCCGCGCACCGGGCGGCGGCCGATATATTGCATGCGCTGGGGGCGACCGATCGCCAGCTTTCGCGCCTGCTGGAAAGGCGGATCGGCGCCGAAGCGCTGGCAGGCGCGGCGCTGGGGTTCGGGCTGGGCACAAGCGTGATCCTGTTCATTGCGGCGAAGCTCGGCGGGCTCGATAAGGGCGGCATGACCGGAACCGGCCTCCATGCGAGCGACTGGACCGCGCTCGCGGCGATTCCGCTGCTTTTGGCGGGCGCTGCCGTCGCGATGACCCGCGCGGTGGTGCTCGCGCGGCTGGCGAAGGCGCCGTGATGCTGCGCCTGATCGCGACATTGGCGTTGCTCTGGACGCTGGGATTGGCGCTGTTCGCGACGATCCTGCCGCCACCGGCGGACCTGCGCCGCACCGATGGCATCATCGTGCTCACCGGCGGCCCCGGGCGGCTGGCGCGCGGCTTGCAGGTGCTGAAGGCGGGCAAGGCCGATCGGCTGCTGATCTCGGGGGTCGATCCGCGCGTCGATGCCCAGGCGATCGCGCGCGCCAACCATGTCCCCGATGCGCTGATGCGGCTGGTCGATCTCGGGCGCGGCGCGGTCGATACGCGGACCAACGCGGACGAAGCGGCGGCGTGGATTGCGGCGCATCACTATCGATCGATCCGGCTGGTGACCGCCGACTGGCACATGCGCCGCGCGCGGCTGGAGCTGGCGCGCGTGCTGGGCAAGGATATCGCGATCCTGCCCGATGGCGTGCGCGGCGAGCCCGGTCTGGCGGCCCTGGCGCGCGAATATGACAAATATCTGCTCCGGCGGGCGGCGATGATCGTCGGATATTGAGCGGCCGCTGGAAGGCGGGGCGCCGGCTAGGCAAGGTGCGGCGGCAGCGCTACGCCCCTACGCCATGCACGCGATCGATCCCGTCGACCTCACTGCGCGGCTGATCGCCTGCAACAGCGTCACGCCCGCCGATGGCGGCGCGCAAGGCGTGCTGGCCGAGGCTCTGGAAGGCATCGGCTTCACGGTCCACCGCCTGCGATCGGGCGAAGCGCCCGATGGCCCGATCGCCAATCTCTTCGCGATCCGGGGAACGCAGGGTCCGCACCTCGCCTTCGCGGGCCATACCGATGTCGTGCCGCCCGGCGCGGGCTGGGCAAGCGATCCCTTCACGCCCGCGATCCGCGGCGATCTGCTCCACGGGCGCGGCGCCGTCGACATGAAAGGCGCGATCGCCGCCTTCGCCGCCGCCGCCTCGCGTACGGGACAGGCGGGAACGCTCAGCCTGATTATCACCGGCGACGAGGAAGGCCCCGCCACTTACGGCACGCCCGCGCTGATCGACTGGATGGCCGAGCGCGGCGTCCGCCCCGACATGATCCTGGTCGGCGAACCTACTTCCGCGACGCGGCTGGGCGATACGATCAAGATCGGCCGGCGCGGATCGGTCAACTTGACGATCATAGTGCCGGGCAGGCAGGGCCATGTCGCTTACCCGCACCTCGCCGAAAATCCGGTGCCCGTGCTCGCGCGCATCGTCGGCGCGCTGGCGGCGCTGGAGCTCGATCGGGGAACCGGGTGGTTCCAGCCCTCCAACCTCGAAGTCACCGATATCGCCACGGGTAACGTTGCGGCCAACGTCATTCCCGGCACGGCCCGCGCGCGGATCAACATCCGGTTCAACGATCTCCATAGCGGCGCGGCGTTGGTCGAGCGGGTCAAGCAGACCGTCGCCGAAATCAGCCCGGCGGCCCAGGTCGAGGCGCGCATCTCGGGCGAGGCTTTCCGTACCGATCCGGGCCCCCTCTCCGATCTGGTGGCGGCGGCGATCCGGGACAGGCTCGGGATCACGCCCGAACATTCGACCAGCGGCGGCACATCCGACGCACGTTTCCTCGTGGCGCTGGCGCCGACGATCGAGTTTGGGCTGGTCAACGCGACGATGCACAAATTGGATGAAGCAGTGGCGGTGGCCGACCTGCACGCGCTGGCCGATACCTACGCCGCGATCATCGAGCGGGCCGTTTCGAGCTAGATCGAGCGGCTTGATACAATTGTCAGCGTCGCCGCCGCAGCACCACATAGAGCGCCCCGCCTCCGCCATGCCGGGGATGCGCGTTGCGGATCGCCGCGATCCGCCCCGCATAAGGCGAGGCTGCCAGCCAATCGCCGATCGCCGCGCGGATCAGCCCTCGTCTCGGCTGCGCATCCTGCGGCCTTGCGCGCCCGGTGATCACCAGCACCAGCCGCGCGTCGTCCGCGATCGCCTGCTCCAGCGCATGATCGAGCGCCGCGTGCGCGGTCGCCAGCGTATGGCCGTGGAGATCGATCGTCCGATCGGGCGCGACGACGCCCTGCCGCAAGCGCCGATCCCAGCCCCCGTCCAGCGTGTCTCCGGGCGCCTTCGTCCTCTCCGTTCCCCGGCGCGGGCCGGGGGCCGGTCGCAACGGTTTCGCGAGAGCAACGCCAGCCTCTGCCTTCGTGCCCTCAATCGGAACGGCCGCCACCGCCACGGGTCGATAGGCATGTACCGTCGCAGCCACCCGCGCCCACAGCGCCTCTTCCTCAGCGCTGAGCCGATGCCTCGCCATCGCCCATCGCCCTCAGCCGCGCGACCGTGCCCTTGGGCAGCAGCAGCAATGCGCGCCCCCGTGCCGACATGCCGCCCGCGATCGTCCGCGCGCTCTGCCCGGCGCCCCAGAAGGTATCGAAGCGGTTGGCGCCCTTGATCGCGCCGCCGGTATCCTGCGCCACCCAGATGCCGCTCGCCTCCGCGCGATCCATCGTCAGGAACAGGGGCGCGCCGAGCGGAATGAACTTGGGATCGGCGGCGACGCTGACGTGGCCCACCACCTGCACCCCCAATGCGCCGAGCGGGCCGGGCCCGACCACCTCCCGAAAGAAGATATAGCTCTTGTCCTCCTCCATGATCGCGCGGCCGCCATCGGGCTGCGCGCGCAGCCCCGCCATCACGCCCTGCATCGAAAGCTGGTTGGGGCCGAGCAGGCCGCGATCGCGCATCGACCGTCCGATCGCGAGATATTCGCGGCCGTTCTGGCCATCATAGCCGATCCGCATCACCGTGCCGTCGGGTTGCAGCAGCCGCCCCGAACCCTGGATCTGGAGGAAGAAGAATTCGATCGGATCGCGCGCCCAGGCGATCTCCAGTCCCTGCCCCGCCAACGCGCCCGCATCGATCGCGGCGCGGTCGTAATAGGGAACGAGCTGGCCGTCCTGCATCCGCCCGCGCTGCTTGCGCCCGGTAGGCCCGTTCGGATTGGCGGTGAATTCCGCATCGACGAGATCGGGCGGACGGCGATAGATCGGCGTGTCGTAGCCGGGATAGGGGGTGCGCGAGCCCATGATCTCGGGTTCGTAATAGCCGGTGGCGAAGCTCGCGCCGTCGCCGATCACCGCCGTCTCGAACCAGCGCGCGAAGAAATCGGGGCCGTCGACGTCGAGCCGCGTCATCGCGTCGGCGCACACCGCCGTCCAGTCGCCTTGACGCGTCAGCTCGCTGGGGTCGGCACGCCGTACCAGCGCCGGGCAGGACAGGCGAAACGCCGCCAGCGCCCCGCGCGCGCTTTCGGCGGTGAGCCCGAGGCTCTCGATCGCCGGCCCGGCGCGTACGCCGGCCAGAGCGGCGGTGGTCGGCTTGGGCGGCTGCACCGGGGTCACGGGGGTCGGCCGCAAGGGCGGATGCGCGATGTCGGGCGGGGGGCGTCTCGGCGTCGAGGCACAAGCCGCCAGGAGAGAGAGTAAGCCTAGGCCCAGCCACCGCGAGATCCTCGCCGGTACTTGGGGAAGCTTCAGACCGCCCACCCTTCCGCCGATCACGCGGCTTCGTCGGTCTCGGTCAGCGTCCAGTTGGGATCGGCCGCCTTGAGCGCGCGGCTGAAGGTCCAGACGTCGTGCGTCGGCACCGCATCCTCCAGCGATCCGGCGACGACCTTGCCCTCCGCATCCCGGGTCACGGCCGCGACGTCGGCATCGAACCGCACGCGGATGTGCGCGGTCTGCGCCTCGACGCTGGCATCCTCGATATGCGCGGCGTCAATCGATACGAGGCGATTGTCGAGCACCAGCCCCTCCGCCTTGCGCTCGGCGATCGCCGCCGAAAAGGCCTCCGCCACCTCGCCATCGACGAGCTCCTTGAGCCGGCTCTCGTCGCCCGACCAATAAGCTTCGAGGATCATCCGATAGGCGGCCTTGGCGCCCTCCACGAAACGCGCGAGATCGAAGCTAGAATCCGCCGCCGCGATCGCGCGCAACCCGGCGGTGGCGCCCGGCGCGTTGCCCGGCTGCTCGCTCGTCACCTGCGCGGGCTCGGCAGCCCCGCGCGACAGCGGCACGCCGCGCATCACGGGCACATGTTCGGGCTTTGCGAGGGGTTGCTCATGGCCCGTGCGGCGACCCAGCACGCTCCACAGTCGCAACGCGACAAAGACGAAAACCATTGCAAGGATGATGATCGTGGACACCCGGCCTCCTGGCGGCCGCCTCTTCCGGAGGCGCCGCGCTAATTCTTCCATAGCGAGCGGCGCCCAAGTTTCAAAGCGGCACGCGTGCACGCTATACGCCCCTGCCCGCCGCAGGGTTCCGCCCTATACCAGCGCCCCCCAAGCACAGCGTTCCGCATTGCCCCCGGCGGGGCACGCTGCTAGCGCTTCGCCCGCCGCCGCGCCCACCCGCGCGGGGCGCAATCATCTTGCGAGGAAATGCCCAGCGATGGCCGAGAATGATGCGTTGACCCCGGGTTTCGATCCCCAGCCCAATGGCGCCGACACCGGCCCGCAGCTCGGGCTGATCGCGCAATATGCGAAGGACCTGTCGTTCGAAAACCCCAACGCGCCGGGCGTGTATCAGCTTCAGGGGCAACCCGAGATCGATGTGCAGTTCAATATCGGCACGACGAAGATCGCCGACGACGTGCACGAGGTGGCGATGAAGATCGAGGTCAAGGCCAAGATCGCGGGCACCACCGCTTTCCAGGTCGAGCTCGTCTATGCCGGCCTGTTCGGCGCGCGCAATGTGCCCGACGAGGCGCTGCACCCCTTCCTCTATGCCCAGGCGCCGCAACTGCTGTTTCCCTTCGCGCGCCGCGTCGTGGCCGATACGATTCGCGACGGCAATTTCCCGCCGCTGATGCTCGATCCGATCGACTTCGGCGCGCTCTATGCGCAGCAGAACGGCCAGGCCGAAGCGCTCGCCGCCGCCGAGCCCGCCGGCCAGGCGTAACTTGCTTCCTTCCCTTTAGGGGGAGGATCGGGGTGGGAGTCCGGCGATGCTGACATTTCCGCTATTGCCCTCCCCCCAGCCCTCTTCCCGATGGGGAGAGGGCCCGATCGCATGAGCCTCGTCCGCAACACCGCGACGATCGGCGGGCTGACTCTGGTCAGCCGGGTCGCGGGCTTCGTGCGCGATATGCTGATGGCGCAATATGTCGGCGCGGGGCTGGCGAACGACGCCTTCCTGATCGCCTGGCGGCTGCCCAACCTGTTCCGCGCTTTGTTCGCCGAGGGGGCCTTTTCCTCGGCCTTCGTGCCGGCGTTCAACCGCGAGTTCGGGCGCAAGGGAGGCGGGCTGCGATCGGCGCTAGGCTTCGCCGACGAGGTGCTGGCGATCCTCTTCCCCGCCGTGCTGATCCTGACGGTCGCGATGATGGTGCTGGCGGGGCCGGTGGTGTGGGCGATGACGGGCGGCTTCCCCGACGGCGGGCCGGACAAGTTCGATCTCGCGGTCGCGCTGACCCGGATCACCTTTCCCTATCTCGCGCTGATCAGCCTGGTCTCGCTGATGGGCGGCATCCTCAATTCGGTCGATCGCTTCTGGGTCAACGCGGCGGCGCCGATCCTGCTCAACCTGTGCATGATCGCCGGGCTGCTCTTCTTCCGCGGCGATACCGCGATCGAGACCGCGCATACGCAGGCGATCGCCGTCACCGTCTCGGGCGTGTTCCAGCTCGGCTGGCTGATCTGGGCATGCGATCGCGCGGGGACCGGGCTGACGCTCCGCCGTCCGCGCCTCAACCCCCGGGTGCGCGCGCTGCTCAGGATCATCTGGCCGGCGGCGCTCGGCGCGGGGGCGGTGCAGTTCAACCTGCTGATCTCCACCAGCCTCGCCGCGCGCTTCCTGCCGCAGGGCTCGGTTTCCTATCTCTATTATGCCGATCGCCTCAATCAATTGCCGTTCGCGCTGATCGGCATCGGCGTCGGAACGGCGATGCTCCCCGGTCTGTCACGGCAAATCGGCGCGGGCGACGACAAGGGCGCGGGCGTGACGATGAACCGCGCGGTCGAACTCGTGCTGGTTCTCACGCTTCCCGCGACCGCCGCGCTGATGATCGCCGCCGGCCCGATCATCCGCGCCTTGCTCCAGCACGGCGCCTTCACCGCTTATGACGCGACCGCCAGCGCCGCCGCGCTCGCCGCTTTTTCGATCGGCCTGCCCGCCAATATCCTGATCAAGGTGCTCGTCCCCGGCTTCTATGCGCGCGCCGACACCCGGACGCCGGTGCGGATCGCGCTCATCGCGATGGCCTCGAACCTCGCGATGAACCTCATCCTGATCTGGCCGATGCGGCATGTCGGTCTCGCGCTCTCGACCGCGCTGTCCTGCTGGGTCAACGCCGGGCTGCTCTGGTGGACGCTGCGCAAGCGCGGCCACTTCACGATCGATGCGCGGCTCAAACGCAGCGCGGGCAAGCTGCTGCTCGCGACGCTGGCGATGGCGGCGCTGCTGATCGCCGCCAACCCTTTCCTCGCCCCGCACATGACGCGCGACCTGCTCGAACGCGCCTTATGGCTCGGCGCGCTGATGATCGCCGCCGCCGCCGTCTATTTCGCCGCCGCCTTCCTGCTCGGCGCCTTCCGCCCCGCCGAGTTCAGGGCGCAATTTACGCGACGCCGGGGCTGATCGCCGACATCGCGCAATCCTCAATTCGACTCGGGGCCATCGCTGGCTCTACCTTGCGCCGGATTCTTGCGGAGGCGGGGAACGTGCGGGAACAGGGCTTGCAAGAGCTGACCGACAGGGAGCGCGATGCTCTTCGCCTGGTGCTCGACCACAGCTTCGACGAGATCGGCCGCACCTTCGGCGTGAGCAAGTCCGCCGTGGCCCAGCGGCTCACCGCGGCCAAGGCCAAGCTCGGCACGAACAGCGCGCGCGATGCCGCCCGCTTCCTCGGCGAACATGAGGGGTGGCTACACAATCGTACAGGTACGAACGAACAGGTTCCCGACACGGCGGCTCCCGGCCTTCTGTCGCTTCGACAGCGCATCATCGGGCTGTTGAAGGGCCGAGGGGAACGCAATGACCTGACGGGGACGCAGAAGCTGGTGCTGACCTTCGGGGCGGCGCTGATGGTGCTTCTCTTCATCGCGCTTCTGGCAAGCGCGCTCGCCCAACTCGGTACGGTCGGGCAAATCTATATTTCACAGGGGCGAAAGCCTCTTTAGCGCGCCCCTCACGGCGCGGGGGATGACGATATGAACAGCGAAGCGACGATCGCCGCGATGAACGCCGTTGCGGGCCTCAAGGCCCTGGAGACCAAGGGCATCGCGTTCCTCGAGGAGCATGCGCTCTTCAAGACCAAGCTTCACGCTTTCAAGCGGGCGGGCGGACTTCCCCTGCTCTACGGTCTCGAAACGCTGAACAGCGCGTCCGAAGCCGAAGCGGCGGTGGTGGACAGCCTCATGCAGCTCGCGCAATGCCATCGCCATCTGGAGCAGGCGAAGAAGGACCTCGACCTGCGGATCGTCGGCATCGGCGACGAAAGCTGGAGCATGTGCGCCCCGCAGCGCGAGACGGCCGATACGCTCCGCGTGGTCGGCGGCACCAAGGCCGCTTGACCTCGAAAGGGGCAGGTGATGCGGGAACGCCATGCCCTGGCATGCCTATGTCTATAACGTCCTCCTGCTCTCCTGCTGCCTGTATGCGGCGGTCAGAGGGGGTGCGCCGGAGCGTGCTGACGCCGCCATCATCCTGCTGGGATCGGCGCTGACCTTTCTGTCCTACTCGCCCCCGGCCGCCCGTTTTCATGCAGTGGAAGAGTTGGTCTTCATGGTAGACATGGCCGTGCTCGTCGCCTTCGCCGCCGTTTCGCAACTGGCGGATCGTTTCTGGCCGATGGCCGTGACGGGCGCCCAGCTCGCGGGCATATCCGTTCACGTCATCAAGGCGCTTGCGCCGGACGTCGCGGTGCTGGGATACAGCTTCGCGCTCGCCCTGCCGGCCTACATCATGCTCGGCTGCATCGCGGCGGGCGTCTATCGCCACCAGCGCAGGCTCGCCGCGACCGGGCGCGATCCGTCCTGGATCAGGCGATGCCGGTCGTGAAGAAAGCCGCGAGCCTCTTGGCGCTGCTGCGATCGTCCGCCGGTGCGCTCGCAAGACGCAGGCGTGTCGTGCGCGGGACGCCGATGGCCGTCCGGGAAACCGCGATGCACGAGCTTAAGGGCAGACGCAAAATGGAGCATCTCTTCGGCCAGCACCTGTTCGGCGAGCCGTCCCGCGACATTCTTCTCGACCTGTTCCTGGCGGAAGACCGGGGTAAACCGGTCGCGCTCTCCAGCGGATGGATTGCCAGCGGCGTCTCCGCCGCGACGGCGCTGCGCTTTGTCGCGAATCTCGAGAAAGCGGGCTTCGTCCAGCGCAAGGAGGATTTCAACGACGGCGACGATATCCACATTTCGCTGACCGCCGAAGGCCGCGACCGCATGATCGCTTACCTCCGATCCAGCGATACTTCTCCCTCTTCGGCCTCCTGACCGAGCAGATCGATCGCCCATTGAATGTGCGCGACGGCGTGCATCGCCAGA
The DNA here is from genome assembly GCF_903644055.1 of Sphingomonas bacterium. Lineage (GTDB taxonomy): Bacteria > Pseudomonadota > Alphaproteobacteria > Sphingomonadales > Sphingomonadaceae > Sphingomonas_I. The sequence goes on from NZ_CAHJXD010000025.1 coordinate 8,890, forward strand.
CCTGCGGCATCGAGCTCGCGGAGGGAAAGCTTCAAAGCCTCTTGGACTTGCCTCAAAGTCTCGCTTTTCTCGGTCATACCTTCTTGTGACGACGCCTCCTCGGTATGAGCAATGCTCGTAAGCTCTTGGCGGTCCGTCATGAGAAACGCAATTCGGGTGTGATCCTGCGGGACCGAGGTTCCGTCTGCTTGACCAGTCCCGGCGCATGTCGGAGAGGCTCCGGATGCGCATCGTCTCCGGCATCCAGCCTACCGGCAATCTCCACCTCGGCAATTATCTAGGTGCGATCCGTAACTGGGTGGCGATGCAGGAGGCGATGGGCCCCGGCGACGACTGCCTGTTCTTCCTGGCCGATCTTCACGCGATCAGCGAGCATCAGGAGCCCATCGCCTTCGCGCGCGGTATTCGCGAGATGGCCGCGGCGCTGATCGCCTGCGGGATCGATCCCGAGCGCGCGATCCTCTTCCGCCAGCGCGACGTCGCCGCGCATGTCCAGCTCCAGTGGCTGCTCAACGGCACCGCGCGCGTCGGCTGGCTCGACCGCATGACGCAGTTCAAGAGCAAGTCCGGCAAGAACCGCGAAGGCTCGAGCGTCGCGCTCTATACCTATCCCGTGCTCCAGGCCGCCGACGTCCTGCTCTACCAGGCGACCCACGTTCCCGTCGGCGAGGATCAGAAGCAGCATCTGGAACTGGCTCGCGACATCGCCGCCAAGTTCAACACCGATACCGGCACCGACCTGTTCACCTTGCCCGAGCCGATCATCCCGCCGGGTGCTGCGCGGGTGATGTCGTTGCGCGACGGCAGCGCCAAGATGTCCAAGTCCGACCCGTCGGACATGAGCCGGATCAATCTGATCGACGATGCCGATACGATCGCGCAGAAGCTCCGCAAGGCGCGCACCGATCCCGAGCCGCTGCCCGACGATCCGGCCTTGCTGGATGCGCGGCCCGAGGCGAAGAATCTGGTCAGCATCTATGCCGCGCTGGCGGGCGAGACCAACGCGCAGGTGCTGCAACGCTTCGCGGGCCAGGGGTTCGGCGCTTTCAAGCCCGCGCTCGCCGATCTCGCGGTGGCCAGGCTCGCGCCGATCGCCGCGCGGCTCACCGAATTGGTGCGCGATACCGCCGAACTCGATCGCCTGCTCGCGCGCGGCGCCGAACGCGCGCGCGCCATCGCCGCGCCGACGCTCGCCAAGGCCTATCAGGCGCTTGGGCTGTGAGATGCTGTCGCGGCATGCGAGATGCGACGAACCGCGCAACCGGCGGTGTTCACCAGACGTTCAATGCCCGTTCATTCGCGATGCCGTAGGCAGGCGCATAACTCGTTGGGATCGTAGAAAATGTCTCTCCGCCGCACACTTCTTTCCTTGACCGCTCCTATCGCGCTGCTCGCGGTCGCGGGTTGCGCCCCGCTGGCGTTCCGCGCCAATGTCTCGCGCTTTCAGGCGATGCCGGCGCCGCAGGGCCAGACATTCTGGGTCCAGTCGGCCGATCCCGCGTTGCAAGGCGGGCTCGAATTCTCGATCTACGCGCGTCAGATCGCGGCGCGCCTCGCCGAACAGGGCTATCAGCCCGCACCAAGCCGGCGCGGCGCCACCCTGCTGGTCAATGTCGGTTACGGCGTCGACAATGGCCATGAAAAGGTCGTCAGCTACGGCGGTGGCTATGGTCCGTGGGGCGGCTCCTGGGGCTATGGCGGTTTTGGTGGATATGGCGGCTTCGGCGGCGGTTTTCGTGGTCGCGGCTGGTACGGCGGCTGGAACGATCCCTATTGGTATCAGCCTTTCGGCGGCACGCAGGTGCAGAGCTATACCTATTACGTCAGCCAGCTCGAAATGCGGATTACGGGCGCTGACGGCCGCATGCTCTTCGAAGGGCATGCCAAGGCACGGTCCACCGACGACAGCCTGCAACACCTCGTCCCCAATCTCATCGAGGCGATGTTCACGGGGTTTCCCGGTCGGTCGGGCGAGGATGTCTTGATCACCGTGCCGCCACCGCCCAGGCCGGGATCGGTCAACGCACCGATCAATCGCAACGGGGTCTGAGCAGCCTAGAGAGTGCGATTATCGAGGGGTTTAGAGTCTGCCCTGTTGACGTATAACCCTCGTCACCCCGGCCTTGAGCCGGGGTCCCGCTTCTTCTTCAGCGTTGGCAGGCAGCGGGACCCCGGCTCGAGGCCGGGGTGACGTTCAGCTTGAACAGGAGAGCCTCTAGCTCTCCAACTGCCGCATCAGCAGGCGCACGTCGGCGTCGATCTCGGCATCGGCGGCGCGTAATTCCTCGATCTTGCGCACGGCGTGGATCACCGTCGTGTGATCGCGCCCGCCGAAGCGCCGCCCGATCTCGGGCAGCGAGCGCTGGGTGAGCTGCTTGGCGAGATACATCGCGATCTGGCGCGGCCGCGCGACGTCGCGCGCGCGCCGCGCCGATCCCATTTCCGATTGGCGGATACGGAAATGTTCGCAGACCCGGCGCTGGATTTCGTCGATCGTCACGCGCCGCTGGCTGGCGCGCAGTTGATCGGCGAGCGCCTCCTGGGTGAAATCTAGATCGATCGCGCGATTGGACAAGGTCGCGAAGGCCAGCACGCGATGCAGCGCGCCCTCCAGCTCGCGGATCGAGGCGCTGATCCGCTTGGCGAGGAACATCACCACCTCGTTGGGCACGATCGCCGACGGCAGCGATTCGAGCTTCTTGAGGATGATATTGTACCGCAGCTCGAAATCGGCGGCGTTGACGTCGGCGACCAGCCCCCACGACAGTCGCGAAAGGATGCGATTCTCGATCCCCTCGAGATTCTGAGGAGAGCGATCCGCGCTGATCACGAGACGGCGCCCCGCCGAGATCAGCTCGTTCATCGTGTGAAAGAATTCCTCCTGCGTCGATTCCTTGCCGGCGATGAACTGGACGTCGTCGATCATCAGCAGATCGGCGGTGCGCAGCCGCGCCTTGAAGCTGTGCGTATCCTTGGCGCGCATCGCCGCGACGAATTCGTACATGAACTTCTCGGCGGACATGTAGATGACCTTGGCCGAGGCATGGCGCGCGCGATATTCGTGGCCGATCGCGTGCATCAGGTGCGTCTTGCCGAGCCCGACGCCGCCGTGGAGGAATAAGGGATTGAAGGCGACGCGCCCGCCCTCGGCCAATGTCCTGCCGGCATTGTAGGCGAGCTCGTTGGCCTTGCCGACGACGAAGGCATCGAACGTGTAGCGCGCCTCCAGCGTGCTGCCGTTGATCTCCACGGGCGGCGCCTCGGCAGGGGCGGCCGGCTCCGGGTCCGCGGTGAACGTCATCCGTCCCGTCGCGTCGGGCTTCGATTCGACCACCACCCGGGCGATCGCTGGCAAGGCGGCGCGCCATGCGGCGGCGAGCTGCTCGGCGAAATGCGTCTGCACCCAGTTGGCGAGAAAGGCGGAGGGCGCCGCGAGCCGCACCTCGCTTGCGGCCAGGTCGCAGCCGCTTAGGACGAGCGGCTTCAGCCAGCCATCGAACGTGCGCTGGCCGCAGCTCTGACGCAGGCTCTGGCGGACGGCTTCCCAGGCCGCTTCGGCGGCGCGATCGGCACCATCGTCCTTTCGGTCCCGCTCTCCGGCTTGCGCAAGACCGGCATGGGACGTTGTTGCCTGACGCACGCGCATCTCTCCCGTTCGCGCCGACAGGAGCTGCCGGCACGGCGATTCACAGTGGAATGTCCTTTGCGCCACGGCCCCCCGCGCGCGCTGGCCCGACTAAAACTTTGGTGGCCCCGCCGAAGAATCATCGGCCGGGCGATTCGACTGTAGGGAGATCGGCGCGCATCGATCAAGCGCTCCAATTGTCATCGAACGGAAATATATCGGGTTGACAGAACCTCTCGCCTCGATCCCCCTTCGGCGATCATATAAACTACTGATTTATCTGCACTTTCTGTTTCCCGACAACAAGAATCATGCGTTTTCTGATAGATGTCGGGCACTTCGCGCACGCAGCAAAAAGCCCGCCGATCGCAACCGATCGACGGGCCTCGAATGCCGTCCGAAATGGAGGAATTTCAGCCGAGCGCGGAGACGCGCTTGGTGAGCCGGGCGAACTTGCGGGAGGCGGTATTCTTGTGGAGCACGCCCTTCGATACGCCGCGCATCAGCTCGGGCTGTGCCGCGGCGAGCGCCTCGGCGGCGGCGGACTTGTCGCCCTCGGTCAGCGCCAGCTCGACCTTCTTGAGGAAGGTGCGGATGCGGCTGACGCGCGCGCCATTGACGACGGCGCGGCGATCGTTGCGACGGATGCGCTTCTTGGCTTGCGGCGTGTTCGCCATTCTTCAAAGACCTCGACTGGATTGGGACGACTGGTAGATTGGACGACTGAAACGGGAATGCGGCGCCAGGCATGCCCGCGCCGCGTCGCCGGCCCTCTATAGCCAGCCGTCGAAAAGGTCAACGCTGGCAGGCGGGACACCGGAAGGTCGACCGGCCGGCATCGACCTGACGCAGGACAACGCCCTTGCCGCAGGGACAGCGCTCGCCCTCGCGCCCGTAGACGCGGAACTGCTTCGAAAAATAGCCGAGCTGGCCATCGGGACGCGCATAATCACGCAGCGTCGATCCTCCGGCATCGATCGCCGCTTCCAGCACCGCGTGGATCGCCGTGACCAGCCGCTTGAGCCTGGCGAGCGACAGCGAACCCGCAGGCGCGCGCGGATCGATCCGCGCGACGTTGAGCGCCTCGCAGACGTAGATGTTACCAAGCCCCGCGACGATCCGCTGATCGAGCAGCATCGCTTTGATCGGCGCGCTCCGCCCCCCCAGCCGCCCGGCCAGCAGGGCCGGCGTGAGATCCGGCCCCAGCGGCTCGGGGCCGAGCGCGGCGAAGGCGGGGAAGCTCGCAAGCTCGGCGGTCGCGATCAGATCGAGCGATCCGAAGCGGCGCGGATCGCACAGCGACAATTGCCGTCCCGCGTCGGTCTCCAGCACGAGATGGTCGTGCTTGCCCAGTTCGTCCGGATCGACGCGCCAGCGCCCCGACATGCCGAGGTGAAAGATCAGGGTGTCGCCACGATCGGTATCGATCAGCCCATATTTGGCGCGCCGCGCGAGCCCGATGACGATCGCGCCGGTCAGCCGCTGACGCAGATCGACCGGGATCGCCCGCCGCAGATCGGCGCGGCGCGCTTCGACACGCGTCAGCCTGCGCCCTTCCAGCACCGGGCGCAGGCCGCGCACCGTCGTCTCGACTTCGGGAAGTTCGGGCATGTCCGCCCGCTAGCCCATCGCGGTGCGCCCCGCTATGGCCCGGCGCATGAGCGAAACCGTCTCCTTCGGCTACACCGAGGTCTCCCCCGCCGAGAAGACCGAGAAAGTCGGCGAAGTCTTCGCGCGCGTCGCGCGGCGGTACGACATCATGAACGATGCGATGTCGGCAGGGATGCACCGGCTGTGGAAGGACCAGTTCTTCGCACGGGTGAAGCCGCGCGCCGGCGAGCGCATCCTCGATATGGCGGGCGGCACCGGCGACATCGCCTTCCGCCTGCACAGGCGTGGTGCCGCGGTGACCGTGTCGGACATCAATTCGGCAATGCTGGAAGTCGGGCGGAAGCGCGCCGAAACGCGCGGCATCAAGGGGCTCGAATGGAGCGAACAGAATGCCGAGACGCTGCGCTTCGAAGATGCGCGCTTCGATGCCTACACGATCGCGTTCGGCGTCCGGAACGTCACGCATATCGACGAAGCGCTGGCCGAGGCGCACCGCGTGCTGAAGCGCGGCGGGCGCTTCTTCTGCCTCGAATTTTCCACGACGACATGGCCGGGCTTCCGCGAGATCTACGATGCTTATTCGCACGAGGTCGTGCCCAGGCTCGGCAAAGCGATCGCGCGGGACGAGGACAGCTATCGCTATCTGGTCGAATCGATTCGCCGCTTCCCTGACATGGAACGCTTCAAGGCGATGATCGCGGAGGCGGGCTTCGTGCAGGTCAAGGCCGAGCCGATCCTCGGAGGACTGGTCGCGATCCACTCGGGCTGGAAGATATGATCGCCGCCGCGCTCCTCCCTGGCACGGGGAGGGGGACCGCTCGCGGGGCGAGGGATGGAGGGGGCTCACGATCGCGGGCAACGCTGGTGGAGAACCCCCTCCACCAGCCTGCGGCCAGTCCCCCTCCCCGTCCCGGTGAGGAACCTTGACCTCCGCGCTCACCCATGGCTGGCGCCTGCTCCGCTGGGGCCGCATTCTCGCAAAACATGGCGCGCTGCGGGGGATCGAGCGCGATCCCAACACACCCGCCGCCGTCCGCCGTCTCGTGCGCGTGGCAAGGTTCGGCGCGCGCGTGCCGGCGGTGCCGCGCTATGCCGATGCGTTTCAGGCGATCGGGCCCGCTGCGATCAAGCTGGGGCAGGCGCTGGCGACGCGCCCCGATCTCGTCGGCGAAGCGGCGGCGACGGACCTCGCGCGGTTGCAGGATGCCGTGCCGCCGGTGCCCTTCGCGCGCATCCGCGCCGCGGTCGAGACAAGCCTCGAAAAGCCGATCGCGGCCGTGTTCGCATCGTTCGAGGAGGAGCCGGTCGGCGCCGCATCGATCGCGCAGGTCCACCGCGCGGTCACGACCGAGGGGCGGCGCGTCGCGGTCAAAGTGCTGCGGCCCGGGATCGAGGAAGACCTGCATCGCGCGATCGAGACCTATGAATGGGCGGCCGCGCAGGCCGAGGCGTTCGGCGGCGAGCTCGCACGGCTGCGCCCGCGCCTCACCATCGCCACCTTCCGGCAATGGACGCTGCGCGAGCTCGACCTGCGGCGCGAGGCGGCTTCGGCGAGCGAGCTTGCCGAGAATATGGCCGCCGAGCCGAGCTTCACCGTCCCCGCGATCGACTGGAGCCGCACCACCCGCCGCGTGATGACGCTGGAGTGGATCGACGGCATCAAGCTTTCCGATCGCCGCGCGCTGATCGCCGCCGGGCATGATATGAACCAGCTCGCCTCGACACTGGTGCGCGGCTTCCTGCGCCAGGCGATCGACGACGGCTTCTTCCACGCCGATCTCCACCAGGGCAATCTGTTCGCCTTGGCAGACGGGCGCATCTGCGCGATCGATTTCGGCATCATGGGGCGCGTCAACCGGCAGGCGCGGCTGTGGCTTGCCGAAATCCTCCACGGCCTCGTCACGGGCAATTATCAGCGCGTGGCGGAAATCCATTTCGAGGCAGGCTACGTCCCCCCGCACCACAATCTCGCCGAGTTCACCACGGCGCTCAGGGCGGTCGGCGAGCCGATTCGCGGGCTGCCGGTCAAGGACGTCTCGGTCGGGCAGATGCTCGACGGGTTGTTCGCGATCACGCGCGACTTCGACATGGTGACCCAGCCGCACCTGCTGCTGCTCCAGAAGACGATGGTGATGGTCGAGGGCGTCGCCTCGATGCTCGATCCCGACATCAACATGTGGGACGTCTCCGGCCCGTTCGTGAAGGAATGGCTGCGTTCCGAGCTCGGACCCGAGGCCTGGCTTGCCGATCGCATCCATCAGGACCTGGGTACGCTGGCGCGCCTGCCCGAGCTGCTGAGACGGATCGAGGCGCATTATCCCGCGCCGGGCGCCGCCCCTCCCCCGCCCCCGCTGCGGCAGGTGGAGGTCGTGCGGATCGGCGGCGGGTGGCGCTACCTGGTCATCGCGCTGGTGGCGCTGATGGCGGGAATGGAGATCGCTCGCCTCTTCTTCTGATCGAGCGCTTGATCGCTCTGATGGATAAAAGTGCGCGCAGCCAAAGCGCGCGCCGTTTGTTGGTCGGTTTCTTCTAGGAGGATCAGCAAGATGGCGAGCGCACCGGGTTTCGAAACCGATCAGGGCAATGGCGGCGAAACCCACCAGCATATTCCGGCCAGTGGGCCGCATGACGACGGCGCTCAGCACCTGACCACCAATCATGGCGTCCGCATCTCCAACAACCAGAACCAGCTCAAGGCCGGCGCGCGCGGGCCGGTGCTGCTCGAGGATTTCGTCCTCCGCGAGAAGATCTTCCACTTCGATCACGAGCGCATCCCCGAGCGGATCGTCCACGCGCGTGGTTCGGCCGCGCATGGCACGTTCGAGGCGACCGACGACATTTCCGACATCACCAAGGCCGTGCTGTTCAAGAAGGGCACCAAGACGCCCGTCTTCACGCGCTTTTCGACCGTCGCGGGTGGCGCCGGATCGGTGGATACGCCGCGCGACGTGCGCGGCTTCGCGGTCAAATTCTACACGACGGAGGGCAATTGGGATCTGGTCGGCAACAATATCCCGGTCTTCTTCATCCAGGACGCGATCAAGTTCCCCGATCTGATCCACTCGGTAAAGATGGAGGCGCAGAGCGGCTATCCGCAGGCGGCATCGGCGCACGACACCTTCTGGGACTTCATCGGCCTGATGCCCGAATCGACCCACATGATCATGTGGGCGATGAGCGACCGCACTTTGCCCGCCTCGTTCGCGACGATGGAGGGCTTCGGCGTCCACACTTTCCAGATGATCAACGAAGCCGGCGAGATCAAATTCGTCAAGTTTCACTGGAAGCCCAAAGCCGGGCTGCAATCGACGATCTGGGACGAGACGGTGAAGATCGCCGGCGCCGATCCCGACCATCAGCGGCGCGACCTGTTCGAACGGATCGATCGTGGCGATTTCCCGACGTGGGAGCTCGGCCTCCAGATATTCGACAAGGCGTTCGCCGATGGGCTCGATTATGATGTGCTCGATTCGACCAAGCTGATCCCGGAGGAGGTGCTGCCCGTCCGCATCGTCGGCCGGATGGTCCTCGATCGCTATCCCGACAATTTCTTCGCCGAGACCGAGCAGGTCGCGTTCCTGCCCACCAACATCGTCCCCGGCATCGGCTTCTCCAACGATCCGCTGCTCCAGGGGCGGCTGTTCTCCTATCTCGACACGCAGAACTCGCGGCTGGGGACGACCAACTTCCACCAGATCCCGATCAACGCCGCGAAATGCCCGGTCATGAACTTCCAGCGCGACGGCAAGATGCAGACGCAGATCCCGAAGGGCCGCACCAATTACGAGCCCAACGGCCTCCAGGCCGATGGCGAGGTCCGCCCGGGCGACGAGCCGGGTCCGCGTGAATGCCCGGCGACCGGCTACAAGAGCGCGACCGCCTTCACCGGTCCGGACGAGGAAGGCGAGAAGCTTCGCGTCCGCGCGGAGAGCTTTGCCGACCATTACAGCCAGGCGCGGATGTTCTTTCGCTCGCTGGCCGCACCTGAGCAGGCGCATCTCGCCTCGGCTCTGGTGTTCGAGCTTTCGAAAGTGGGACTGGAGCATGTCCGCACGCGGGTGCTGTCGAACCTCGTCAACGTCGATCCGTCGTTGGCCGAGCGCGTCGCCGACGGTCTCAACATGCCGGTGCCCGCCGCCTCGCCGTCCGCGGCGCCGGTCAGGGACATGGATCCCTCGCCCGCGTTGCGCATCATCGAAGGGCCGCTGACGCCGAAGACCATCGAGGGCAGGACGATCGCGATCCTGATCGCCGACGGCTCCGACGCCGATCTCGTCGATACGTTGACGAGCGACATCGGCGACGCCGGCGGCAGGCCGGTGATCGTCGCGCCCAAGATCGGCGGCACGAAAATGTCGGATGGATCGCTGCTCAAGGCGGATTTCCAGCTCGCCGGCGGACCATCGGTGCTGTTCGATGCGATCGCGGTCGCGCTTTCGGACGACGGCTGCAAGATGCTGCTCAAGGAAGGTGCCGCGGTTCAGTTCGTCATGGACGCTTTCGGGCATCTCAAGGCGATCGGCCATACCGCCGGGGCCAAGCCCCTGCTCGACAAGGCGGGCGTCGAGCCCGACGAGGGCGTGATAGCGCTCGACGGCAAAGGCTTCATCGCCGCGGCGGCCAAGCGGGTCTGGGCGCGCGAGCCCAAGGTCCGCACGCTCGCCTGACCCGAAATGCCATGACCGCCCGGGCCCTTCGGTTCGGGCGGTCGTGCGACGATAGGGCCACTAGCTGCTGTGTCGGGACTCTCATAAAAGCTTCATTCTCCTGACGCCCAATCGCTTCAAGGGCGTGCCTCGATCATCGGGGGATTGGGGAAATGACGACGAGACGGACCTTTTGGTGCGGACTGCTGGCGGCAACCGCGCTCGGCGCCGGCATCGCGGGCACACCGGGTTTAGCGGCCGATCCGGCAGTACCGATGACCGGCGCGGCCACCCCCGACTCGCAGGAACTCACCGATATCGTCGTGACGGCGGAGAAGCGCCCGCAGAGCCTGCAAAAGACGCCGATCTCGATTTCCGTTCTGGATGCCAAGGGTCTTCAGGACCGGCATGTCGTCTCGCTGATAGATCTCGGCGACGGCACGATCCCCGGACTGAAGGTCGCGCCTTTCTATTCGCGCAACTCGTCCCTGATCGTAAATATTCGCGGCGTCGGCGTGCTTTCCGATGGCAACCAGCCGGCGCGCGATCAAGGTGTCGGCGTCTACGTCGATGGCGTCTATCTCGGGCGCCCGCAGAGCCTCGGCACGGCGCTGTTCGACGTCCAGAGCATCGAGGTACTGAAGGGCCCGCAGGGCACGCTGTTCGGCCGCAACACCGAAGGCGGCGCGGTCAGCATCACCACCAAGCGGCCGTCCGGCGAGTTCCACCTGAACGCCATCGCCGGCCTGGGCAATTACGGCAGCTACAAGTCCGAAATCCACGCCGACCTCCCGAGCTTCAACGGCATCGCCATCAAGCTGGACGGCGTCGTCGCGCACCGCGATCCGATCCAGAAAAATCCGCTGGCCGGCGCTCATGGCTTCAACGAATATGACAAGCGCGGCGTTCACGCAGAGGCGCTCTGGACGATGAGCCCGAGCTTCTCGGCCGACTATTCGTTCGATACTTCCTACGATGCATCCACCTCGCTCTACCTGCAGTTGATCGCGCCGGGCACCAACAGGCAGGCGGCCCTCGGCACGCTGCAGCCCTCGCGGGCGACCGTCGCCAACGTCGGCGTGCCGGAGCAGCCGAGCGTCGGCAAGGTGAGCGGCCACCGGCTGACGCTGGAATATGCCGCCGCCTCGTACCTCACGCTGAAGTCGATCTCGGCCTACCGTTCCCTGTCGCAGAGCCAGTATGACAACGGCTCGGCGGCGACGGCGCTGTCAAATGCCACGGGCATCTTCACCGGCGCCGGCTTCGGCCGCTACAGCCTCGCGCAGTTCCATCAGAATCAGATAAGCGAGGAAATCCAGGCGATCGGCGATCTGCGGCGGCTCAAGTTCGTTGCCGGAGCGCTTTATTATCGTGAGAAGGTCAACGACAACGCCCAGGCGTTCAACACCAACCAGTTCACCAATGCCGCCGGCTCCGCTTATGCGATCCTTTCGATACCGGATTTCAACGCGATCTCGATAGATCGGGCCAGCCGCGTCAGGACCACCAGCATCGGCGCGTTCGGCCAGGCGACCTACACGCCCGACCTGTTCGAGGATGCGATCCATCTGACCGGCGGGCTGCGCTGGACGCGCGACAGCAAGCACGGCGAGCTCTTCATCGTCAACGGAGCGCTGCCGGTCGATCGCAACGGCGTCTCGCGCGTGATCCCGCTCGATATCGCGACATCGCGGGTCGATCCCATGGTCAACCTCGCGGTCGATCTCACGCGCGATATCCACGCCTACGGGAAGTGGAGCACCGGCTACAAATCGGGCGGCGCCAACTCGCGCTCGCAGGAATATGACCGGTTCGATCCGGAGACGGTCTCGATATTCGAGATCGGCGCCAAGACCGAGCTGTTCGATCGCCATGTCCGCCTGAATATCGCCGGCTACATAGGCACCTATAAGGACATCCAGGTCGATTTCAGCCGGCCTTACGAGACCGGGGGAGTGCGCACGACGCGGACGACCACCTCGACGATCAACGCACCCGGCAAGGGTCGCCTGCGGGGCGTCGAGGCGGAACTGACGATCGCGCCGGTACGCGGCCTGACCCTCTCGCTATCCTACGCACATCAATATGTGCGCATTCCAGCGACGGTGAATCCCTATCCCAATGCAGCCGGCGCGGTCAGCACGGTAGCGGTTCCGATCTACCAGACCAACACGCCCGCCGATTCGGCAAGCGGCTCGATCGACTATGAGCTGCCGATCCGCGGCGCGACTCTGCGCGCGCACCTCGACGGCAATTACGATTCGGGCTTCTACAACAATTCGGTCGATCCGCTCTATATCGGGCCGAACAATCCCGCGAACGTCTATCAGCCGAAGAGCGAGAAGGCCTTCCTCGTCAACGGCAACATCGCTCTGGCCGACATCGCGATAGCGCAGGCGGGCGCGACGCTGACCATGTCGTTCTGGGTGCGCAACCTCTTCGACGAGCAGCATCTGTTCTACAAGGCGCTCAGTCCCACGAGCGGCCTCAACGGCTTTTTCAACGAACCGCGGACCTTCGGCGTGCAGGGTCAGGTCAAATTCTGAGAAGCAGACTGGGAGAAACTAAGATGCGTAATTCGATCGGCTGGTTCAGGATCGTTCCGGTGGCGCTGGCCCTGCCCGCGCTCGCGGCGCCGTCTCTCGGCGTTCAGGCGGCGGCGCAGGCGCAGGCTCTCGCGCCGGCTTCCACGTCCCACCAGCGCTTGCTGCCGCTGCAAGGGGGCCGCAACTTTCGCGATCTGGGCGGCTATCGCTCGGCCGATGGCCGTATGGTGAAATGGAATATACTCTACCGTTCGGGCTCGATGCACGGGCTTACCGACGCCGACTATCGCTATCTCGAGGGACTCGGCATCCGGGTCGTCTGCGATTTCCGGGACAGCAATGAACGTGCCAATGAACCGGTCGTCTGGCCGGCCACGGGTGCACCCCGCGTCTTGAGTGATGATTATGAGATGGACCGGCGTTTCATGCCGCGGGGTGATCCGAAAACATGGACGGACACGCAGATTCGCGCCGCGATGACGGCTTCCTATCCACGGCTGCTGGCCCAGTTCAACAGCCAGTATCGCCGCATGTTCGCCGAGCTGCTCGCCGGCCACGCGCCCCTGGCGTTCAACTGCTCGGCGGGCAAGGATCGCACCGGCATCGCGGCGGCCTTGCTGCTGACCGCGCTCGGTGTGCCGCGCACGACGGTGATCGAAGATTATCGGCTGACCAATCGCTACCTCAACCCGGCGAGCTTCATGGCCAAAAACACAACACCGAACCCGGCCAGCCCGATGGCCGGATTGCCGCCGCAGGCGATGAGGTCGATGCTGGCGGCGGACCGAAGCTATATCGAGGCGGCGCTGGCTGTGGTCGATCGACACAAGGATGGCGCGACAGGCTATTTCAGGGACGAGCTCGGCCTCTCGCCAGCGGATCTGGCCCGGCTGCGGGCCCTCTATCTGACGAACGCGCGATCGGCATAGCGCTTGCCGTCCTAAGGGCGCGGCGCGCGGCGTGGCGGGCACCGGTATGGACCTTTCGATTTGCCAGCCCGTCGCGCGCTTGTAAGGAGTGCCTCGATCGATCGAGGCTATGCAGGCCGTATGCCCGTCGCCTGGATTAGCGCGCGGACCGATTTGGGGGGCCTATGCAGCGTTCGATACGAAGTCCTCGTCGGCGAGCGCAACGAACATGACATCGCCGGCGATCGTGTTGGTCGAAGACGATCCCGCGCTGCGAACGCTGACCGCGCGGGCCTTGCAGGAGAATGGCTATAGCGTGCGGTCGTGCGCGACGGCACCTGAAATGTGGCGCGCCATGGAGGCCGGGCCGGTCGATCTGGTCCTGCTCGATATCATGTTGCCGGGCACGAGCGGGATCGATCTCTGCCGCGCGCTTCGCCGCGAAAGCGAGGTGCCGATCATCTTCATCAGCGCGAAGGGCAGCGAGACCGATCGCGTCGTCGGCCTCGAGCTGGGTGCCGACGATTATCTGCCGAAGCCCTTCGGCACGCGCGAGCTGATCGCGCGCGTCCGCGCCGTGCTTCGCCGGGGCGGGGCCGAGGATCGGCGCGCCGATCGCGGCAAGGGGATCGTCGAATTCGATGGCTTCACGCTTTCGCTTCCACGCCGCGAATTGCTTTCGCCAAGCGGGGGTGTCGTCGACCTGACGGGTGCCGAGTTCGATCTGCTGTCGGCCTTGATCGACAATGCGCAACGGGTGATCGCGCGCGAGCGGCTGATCGAGCTTTCGCGCGTGCGGATGGGCGACAGCTCGGATCGCTCGGTGGACGTGCTCGTCAGCCGCCTGCGCCGCAAACTCTCCAGCGCGGGCAAGGAGGCGCCGATCATCACGGTTCGCGGCATCGGCTACATGCTCAACGCGGCTCTGACGCGGCGTTGAAATTTCATGCCCGTCCGATCGGCCTGCTCGGCCGTCTGCTGGCGATCCTGTTGCTGACGCTGGCGATCGAATTCGTCGCCAGCACCGTCCTCTACGAGCGATCCAGCCGTGCATTGATCCGCGAGGACGAAGCGCATCGGCTGGCGGAGCATCTGGTGATCGCGCGCAAGCTGCTTTCGGAACAGCCGATGGCGGCCCGGCCGGCGATGGCCGCGCGGCTGACCACCAATCGGTATGACGTTCATTGGACGGGATCGACCCGGATGGCCGCTGCACTCGGCGGCGAGCGCGGCGAGGCCTATGCACGCGTGCTCGAATGGGAGCCGAGCCTCGCCGGCAGCGATCTGCGCGTTCACCTCGTCGCCGTAGGCCGGCAGCCGCAATTGTTCGGTGCGCTCAAGCTGCCGGACGGCACATGGCTGCGCTTTCGCGCGGTCGCGCCGATCGACGACGGCCAGCCGGGGTGGCACCGCGTCGTGCTGGCGCTGCTGCCCGCGCTGGCGCTGCTGATCCTTGGCGCCTTGCTGTTCCGTCATACGCTGCGCCCGATGAAGATGCTCGCGCGTGCCGCGGAACGGATCGGCAGGACCGGCGGCCTGACCTTGCCCGAAGCGGGGCCGGGCGAGGTACGTCGCGTGATCCGCGCCTTCAACGCGATGCAGGAGAGGATCCACCAGTTGATAAGCTCGCGAACCCAGGCGCTGGCGGCGGTCGGTCATGATCTCCGCACGCCGTTGGCGCGGCTGCAATTGCGCGCCGACGGGATCGCCGATCCCATGCTGCGCCGCGCCATTGCCGGGGACGTGAGCGAGATGGAAGGGATGGTGGGATCGCTGCTCTCCTTTCTCGGTGGCGAGGATGATCCGGAGCCGCAGGTGCTCACGGATCTTGCGGTCATGGCGGCAACCATCGTCGATGATGCCACCGATCGCGGCGAAGATGCGTCCTACGGCGGCGACGATCATCTCGAGGTGAGGGTGCGGCCGATCGCGCTGAAGCGCGCGGTGGGCAATCTGATCGAAAATGCGCTCCATTACGGCCAGCGTGCGCGGGTAAGCGTGCGGCGCGAGGCCGATACGGTCATCCTCCGCGTCGACGACGACGGTCCCGGCATTCCGCCCGATCGGATGGCGGAGGTGTTGCAGCCCTTCGTCCGGCTCGATACCGCGCGAAGCCGCAATACCAGCGGGCTCGGGCTCGGGCTTGCCATCGTGACGCGGGCGGCAAAGGCGGAAGGTGGGCTGCTCACGCTCTACAACCGACGCGAAGGCGGCTTGCGCGTTGAGATGCGGTTGCCGCGCGCAAAATAGCGCCCAGCAAAACTTCGTTACACTCACGCGGCAACGCAGCAAAATCCGATCCCTAAGTTGTTCCTAGGCCGCCCCCTGCGGTTTTCAGGAGTCTTTGTGCCATGAACGAGTTGATCGGTCGCGTCCTGCGCTTCGAGAAGGACGTCTATCCCGCGCGTGCCGAGCTTTACGAAAAATTGGCGAGCCGGGGCCAATCGCCCAAGGCGCTGATGATTTCCTGCGCGGATAGCCGGATCGTTCCGGAACATGTCATGCAGGCGGAGCCGGGTGAGCTGTTCGTCTGCCGCAACGCTGGCAATATCGTGCCCCCCTTCGCGCAGATGAACGGCGGTGTCTCCTCGACCGTCGAATATGCCGTGCTGGCGCTGGGCGTGCGCGACATCATCGTCTGCGGCCATTCGGACTGCGGCGCGATGAAGGCGGTCGCCGAGCCGCACCTGGTCGAGAATATGCCCAATGTCGCGGCCTGGCTGCGCCATTCGACGGCGGCGCGGTCGGTCGTGGATCATGCCTATCCCGCCTTGACCAATGCCGAGCTGGTCCGCGCGATCAGCCTCGAAAATGTCGTGGCCCAGCTGGCGCACCTGCGCACGCATCCTTGCGTCGCCAGCGGTATCGCGCGCGGCGAGATTTCGCTGCACGGCTGGTTCGTCGATATCCACGCGGGCGAAGTTCTGGGTCTCGATGGCGACAGCGGCCAGTTCGTTCCCATGCGGGAGGGAATGCCATGGCCGACGGCGCTCCATCCCGCCCGGCGCGTCGCCGCCAACTTCGATTTCGCCGTGGCAGCCGAATGATGCGCGAGGTTCTCGATCGCTTGAGAAGCGGCGGCGCCACGCGCGACATCACCGCCTCGATCGTCGTCTTCCTCGTCGCGATGCCGCTGTGCATGGGCATCGCGATCGCGTCCGGCGTTCCGCCCGAGAAAGGCTTGCTCACCGGCATCATCGGCGGCGTGGTCGTCGGTCTGCTGGCCGGTTCGCCGCTTCAGGTCAGCGGCCCCGCTGCGGGCCTCGCGGTGATCGTGTTCGAGTTGGTGCGCGATCAGGGGCTTTCGGCGCTGGGGCCGATCCTGACGCTGGCCGGAGTGATCCAGTTCATTGCCGGCATGCTCAAGCTCGGCGGCTGGTTTCGCGCCATATCGCCGGCCGTGGTGCATGGCATGCTTGCCGGTATCGGCGTGCTGATCGTCGTCGGACAGTTCCACATCTTGTTCGATGCCAAGCCGCTGGCGAGCGGTGTCGATAACCTTGCCGCGATGCCGGGCCGCCTGCTCGGCCTCAACATCGGCAGTATTTCAAGCGTCGAGCTTGCTTTCGCGATCGGCTTGCTGACCATCGGGGCGATGCTGGCGTGGGAAAAGTTTCGCCCCGCCGCGCTGCGCCTGGTGCCGGGCGCGCTGGTCGGCGTCGCCATCGGGACGCTCGTCGCGGTGATCGGCGGGCTGGAAGTGACGCGCGTTGTCGTGCCGTCCAACATCTTCAGCGCGGTCGTCGTGCCGGACGGCGGCTTCGTCGGCAGGCTCCTCGATCCCTCGATCTATGCCACGGCGCTTGCGATCGCCTTCATCGCCAGCGCCGAGACTTTGCTTTCGGCGGCGGCGGTCGACAAGATGCACGATGGGGTCCGCACCGATTATGACAAGGAACTGCGCGCGCAGGGTATCGGCAATCTGCTGTGCGGCGCCGCCGGCGCGCTGCCGATGACGGGCGTCATCGTCCGCTCCTCGGCGAACGTGCAGGCGGGCGCCACGAGCCGCCTGTCGACCATCCTCCACGGTACGTGGATTCTCGGCTTCGTCGCCTTGTTGCCCTGGCTGCTCCGCGAGATCCCGATGGCGGCGCTCGGCGGCATCCTGGTCGTCACCGGCTGGCGGCTGGTCAGCCTTTCGCACGTCACGCATCTCTTCCATCGCTACGGCCCGCTTCCGGCCCTGATCTGGGTCGCGACTTTGGTGACGGTGGTGGCCGAGGATCTGCTGACCGGTGTCCTCGTCGGGCTGGGCCTGTCGATGCTCGAGCTGTTGCCGCACCTTCGCAAGCTTGGGCTTGGCGTCCGTGAGGCGCACACCGATCAGGCTAGCCACCTGGCGCTGCACGGCTCGGCGACCTTCGTGACCCTGCCCAAGCTCAGCCGCACGCTCGATTCGGTGCCGGCCGATAAACCGCTGACCCTCGATCTCGGCAGCCTTTCCAAGATCGATCACACCAGCGCCGAACTGCTCAACGATTGGCTACAGCGCCGCCGCGCGGGCGGAATGACGATCGCGCTTGCCGGCGGTGCCGAACGCCTTCGCGGCCTGTCGCGCTGAACGGCGTTTCCGAAGCGTCGCTTCAGGCCACCCGTACCGACGCGGGCGGCCGATGCAACGTTCCCCCGGCAAGCGATCTAGGCGCGCCGGTCGTGCCGGGGAAACTGATCGGCAGGCCCCGCAGGGAGCGCACCGCCATATAGGCGAAGCCCTCCGCCTCGGTGGCGTCGCCGTTCGAGCCGAGCGCCTCGATCGGCTCGGGCGGGAGGCCGCACGCCGCGCCGATCATCCGCATCAGCGTCGGATTATGCCGTCCGCCGCCCACGGCGATCAGCCGCCGCGGGGGTGCTGGCAGCAGGCGCAGCCCGAGCGCCACCGTCTCGGCGGTAAATCGCGTCAGCGTCGCCGCGCCATCGGCGGGAGACAGGCCGATCGCCGGCTGGATGGTGAAGTCGTGGCGATCGAGCGACTTGGGCGGCGGCAGATCGAACCACGGATTGTCGAGCATCGCGTCGAGCACGCTAATATGTACCTGGCCCGAAGCGGCGAGCGCGCCCTCGGCATCGAAGGCCGCCCCGCCGTGCGCCTCGACCCAGCTATTGACCAGCCCGTTGGCGGGCCCGGTGTCGAACGCGATCAGCGCATCGCCCTCGCCGATCCAGGTAAGATTGCCGACCCCGCCGAGGTTGAGCATCGCGACGGGCTTGGGCAGGGCCGCGCAGAGCGCGCGATGATAGACCGGCAGCAGCGGCGCCCCCTGCCCGCCCGCCGCGACATCGGCGACGCGAAGCCGATCGACCACGGCGATGCCGGTCGCTTCGGCCAGCGCCGCGCCCTCGCCGATCTGCCACGTCCAGCCGCGATCGGGGCGATGCGCGATCGTCTGACCATGACAGCCGATCACCGCGACGTCGCCGGCGGCGACTCCGGCCTCCGCCAGCAGCGCGCCGACGATCGCGGCGTGGCTCTGGTCGAGCAACAATTCGGCGGCGCGGATGGCGGGATGCCAGGCGGGCATCGCCATCGTCAGCGCCTGCTCGGCCGCCGCTTGAAGGATCGCGCGCTCCTCGGGCGAATATGGCCGCGTCACGAACGCCAGCGGCTTCACGGCCGCTTCGCCGTCGGTACGCAGCAGCGCCGCGTCGATCCCGTCGAGCGAGGTGCCTGACATCAGGCCGATGGCGAGAACGGGTTCCACCGCCCCTCACTATCCGTTCGCGTCGGCCAAAGTCGAGAGTGTGACGCTCGGGTGGAACGCATGGGGGCCGCATGCTAGGCGCGCCCGCACCATGGCCGACCATCAGTCCGAACTGCTCCGTTCGCTACAGGCGCGGGGCTATATCCATCAGATCACCGATGCCGCCGCGCTCGATGCGCTGGCGGCGCGCCAAATCGTGCCCGCCTACATCGGTTTCGACGCCACCGCGCCCTCGCTCCACATCGGCAGCCTCGTCCAGATCATGATGCTCCGCCGTCTCCAGCAGGCGGGGCACAAGCCGATCGTCGTGATGGGCGGCGGCACCACCAAGGTCGGCGATCCCTCGGGCAAGGACGAGAGCCGCAAGCTGCTGACCACCGAGGCGATCCAGGCCAACATCGCCTCGATCTTCCGCGTCTTCGAACGCTTCCTGAGCTTCGGCGACGGCCCGAGCGATGCGGTGATGATCGACAATGCCGCTTGGCTCGACAGCCTCGAATATGTCCCCTTCCTGCGCGATGTCGGGCGGCATTTCACGATCAACCGCATGCTGAGCTTCGATTCGGTCAAGCTCCGGCTCGATCGCGAGCAGCCGCTGACCTTCCTCGAATTCAACTATATGATCCTCCAGGCTTACGATTTCCTGGAGCTTTCGCGCCGCGTCGGCTGCCGCCTGCAAATGGGTGGATCGGATCAGTGGGGCAACATCGTCAACGGCATCGAGCTCGGCCGGCGGATCGACGGCGCCGAGCTGTTCGGGCTGACGACGCCGCTGATCACCACCGCCGACGGCGCCAAGATGGGCAAGACCGCGGCGGGCGCGGTGTGGCTCAACGGCGACCAGCTTCCCGCCTATGAGTATTGGCAATTCTGGCGGAACAGCGACGACCGCGACGTCGCGCGCTTCCTCCGCCTGTTCACCGATCTGCCGCTCGACGAGATCGCCCGGCTGGAGGCGCTGCAAGGCGCGGAGATCAACGCAGCCAAGAAATTGCTCGCCGATGCCGCGACCGCGCTGTGCCGCGGCGACGAGGCCGCCCGGGAAGCGTCCCAAACCGCGCAGGCGACCTTCGAGCAGGGCGGCGCGGGCGAGAATCTGCCGCGCCTGTCGATCGCCGAGGGCGCGATCGGCATCGTCCAGGCGCTCACCGTATTGGGGTTCGCCGCTTCCAACGGCGAAGCGCGCCGCAAGATCGCCGAGGGCGCGGTCCGCCTCAACGACATAGTGATCAAGGACGAACGCTACGAGATCGTCCTCGATCAGGACGATCCGGTGAAGATCAGCCTCGGCAAGAAGCGGCACGGGCTGCTGACGCGCTGATCCCCTCCGCGCACCGTCATCCGAGGGAAAGCTGGATGACGGATAGTTCAGCCCCCGCGCAGCAACGCCACCGCCGCGTCGCGCTCGAACAGATAGAGCGCCAGCCGCGCCGCCTGCCCGCGCGCGCCCTCAAGTCCGCCGTCGCGATCGACCAGCAGGCGCGCGTCCTGCGTCGCCGCGTCGATCAGCGTGCCGACCTGCTCGGGCGTGGCGAGCCGGAACGCGGCCTCGCCCGATTGGCGCGTGCCGAGGATCTCGCCGCTCCCGCGCAGCCGCAAATCCTCTTCGGCGATGCGAAAGCCGTCGTTGCTCTCGCGCAGCAGCGCCAGCCGCGCGCGCGCGGTCTCGCCGAGCGGCACCGACGAGCGCAACAGCAGGCACACCGATCGCCCCTCGCCCCGCCCGACTCGCCCCCGCAACTGGTGAAGTTGCGCGAGGCCGAAGCGATCGGCATGCTCGATCACCATCAACGTCGCGTTCGGCACGTCGACGCCGACCTCGATCACCGTCGTCGCGACCAGCAGCGCGATCCGCCCCTGCTGGAAGCCCGCCATCACCGCATCCTTCTCGGCGGGCTTCATCCGGCCGTGGACGAGGCCGACCTTGTCCCCGAACCGCGCGCGGAGTTCGGCGGCGCGCGCGTCGGCGGCGGCGAGATCGGAGACCGCGCTCTCCTCGACCAGCGGGCAGACCCAATAGGCCTGGCCGCCGCCGCCCAGATGCCGCCCGACGCTCTCGATCACCTCGCCCAGCCGATCGTCGGCGATCACGCGCGTTTCGATCGGCTGGCGGCCCGGCGGCATCTCGTCGAGGCGGCTGACGTCCATCTCGCCATAATGGCTGAGCGTCAGCGTGCGCGGGATCGGCGTCGCGGTCATCGCCAGCAGGTGCGGCGGGCGTTCGGCCTTCTCCGCGAGCAGCAGGCGTTGCGCGACGCCGAAGCGATGCTGCTCGTCGATCACCGCCAGCCCCAGCCGCCGGTAGCGCACCGCCTCCTGGAAGATGGCGTGCGTGCCGACGAGAATGTCGATCGATCCGTCGGCGAGCCCCATCAGCGTCGATTCGCGCACCCCCCCCTTGTCGCGCCCGGTCAGCACCGCCACCGTCACCGGCACGCCCGCGAGCATCCGCGACAGCGTATCGTAATGCTGGCGTGCGAGGATCTCGGTCGGCGCCAGCAGCGCGCCCTGCGCGCCCGCCTCCGCCGCGACGAGCAGCGCCATCAGCGCCACCAAGGTCTTGCCCGCGCCGACATCGCCCTGCAGCAGCCGCAGCATCGGCGCGGATTGCGCGAGATCGCCCTCGATCTCCCCGATCGCCCGCCGCTGCGCGCCGGTGGGGCTGTAAGGCAGCTTCAGCGCGTCGCGCAGCCGCCCGTCGCCGGCCAGCGGCTGCCCCCGCCGCCTCCGCGAGGAAGCGCGCACCAATTGTAGCGCGAGTTGGTTGGCGAAGATCTCGTCATAGGCGAGCCGCTCGCGCGCCTTGGCGTCGGCGGGATCGGCATGGATGCGCGCCAGCGCCTCGCGCCAGCCGGGCCAGCCGCGCGTCTGCTGGAGGCTGGGCTCGATCCATTCGGGCAGCGGCGGCGCGCGCTCCAGCCCCTGCGCGATCAGCGCCGCGAGCCGCTTGGCGCTCATCCCTTCGGACAGCGGATAGACCGCCTCGCGCGCCGCCAGCGTATCGGCCTGATCGGGCGCGATCACCTCGGGGTGGACGATCTGCAGCCATTGGTCATACTGCTCGAGCTTGCCCGAAATCGTCACGGCCTCGCCTAGCGGCAGCAATTTCCTGGCATAGCCCGATCCGCCGCCGAAGAAGACCAAAGCGACCATATTGCCCTCGGCATCGCTGGCGACGACGCGGGAGGGTGCGCGCGGGCTGCGGCCGAAGCGGTGATCGGTCGGCGTCACGCGCGCGATCACCACCTGGCCGACGTCGGCCTGGTCGAGCGCGGCGACGCGCTTGCGATCGATCCAGCCGCTCGGCAGGTGAAACAGCAGGTCGATCACCCGCGCCAGCCCGAGCCGGGCGAGCGGCTTGGCCAGGGCGGTGCCGACGCCCTTCAGCGCCTCGACCTCGGCAAACAGTGGATTGAGAAGCTCGGGGCGCATGGCTAGAGGGCGATAGCCTTCTCCCACCGGCGCCGCAAAGCGGCAGCCGGCAATCCCGCATGGAGCCCGATGGACCGCGAAATCCGCCTCAAGCGCCTGCGCTTCCGCGCCTGGCACCGCGGCACCAAAGAAGCCGATCTGATGATCGGCGGCTTCTTCGACGCGTTCGCCGAAGGATGGGACGAGGCCGCGACCGACTGGTTCGAGGCGTTCATCGAGGAACAGGACGTCGATATCATGGCCTGGGCGATCGGCATCCAGCCGGTGCCGCCGCGCTGGCAGGGCCCGATGATGACGCGGATGCAGGTCCTCGATTATGTGCCGATCCCCAAGTGACGGATTTCGGACGCATCCTGAAGGCCGGCGAGCAACTGACGCTGGCCGGCGCGCCGGCGGGGTTCCTGCCGTGGCTGATGGCCGATCTCGCGCGCGCCGCCAAGGGCCGCGCGGTGTTCGTGGCGCCCGACGAGACGACGATGCGCGGGCTTGCCGATGCCGCGCTCTATTTCGCGCCCGAGCTGGAGGTGCTGACCTTCCCTTCCTGGGATTGCCTGCCCTACGATCGCGCCTCGCCCTCGCTGCGCGCGACATCGGAGCGGCTGGCCGGGCTGCACGCATTGCAGAGGAAAGGCGGCAAGCCGCAACTGCTCGTCACCACGGTCAACGCCGCCACGCAGCGCACGCTGACGCCGTTCCGCGTCCGCCAGCTTTCCGCGAGCCTCGCGCCCGGCGAGCGGATCGACCGCGACGCGCTCGCCGAGCTGCTCCAGGCCAATGGCTACGTCCGCGCCGACACCGTCCACGAGGCGGGCGAATATGCGGTGCGCGGCGGGCTGGTCGATCTGTTCCCCACCGGCGAATTGCTCGCCTTGCGGCTCGATTTCTTCGGCGACGAGATCGAGACGGTGCGCCAGTTCAACGTCGACGACCAGCGTACCATCGCGCCGCTCAAGGGCTTCACCCTGCTCCCCGCCTCGGAGATGCTGCTCGACGGCGAGGGCATCAAGCGCTTCCGCACGCGCTATCGCGAGAAGTTCGGCGCCAACGCCACCGGCGATCCGCTCTATCAGGCGCTGTCCGAAGGCCGCCGCCTCTCCGGCATGGAGCATTGGCTGCCCTTGGTCGAGGAACGGCTGGCGAGCCTGTTCGATCATCTTTCGCCCGACGACGTCATCGTCCGCGATCCGGGTGCGGACGGCGCTGCGGAGGGACGCTTCGATGCGATCACCGATTATTTCGAGAATCGCCAGAACGCGCAGTCGCGCGATCCCGGCAGCTACCGTCCGCTCGGCCCCGAACAGCTCTATCTGACGCGCGCCGAGTGGGACGAGGCGGTCCGGGATCGCCCCATCCATCTGACCACGCCCTATCACGAGCCCGAGTCCGATCGCGTGATCGACTTCGGCGTCGATGGCGCGCGCGACTTCGCGCCCGAGCGCGCGCAGAACGCGAACATCTACGACGCGGTGGTCGCGCATATCGGCGATCTCGGCCGATCGAAGCGCAAGGTCGTGCTGGCGAGCTATTCGGGCGGCGCGCGCGAGCGGCTGAAGGGGCTGCTCGCCGATCATGGCCTCGATAGCGCGATGCTCGCCGACGATTGGCAGGATGCGCTCGGCCGCGCGTTCAAGCCGGGCACGACCGCGCTCGCGGTGCTGCCGCTCGACCATGGCTTCACCACGCCCGACATCGCGCTGCTCACCGAGCAGGACATGCTGGGCGACCGGCTGATCCGCCGCCACAGGAAGCGCAAGTCCGCCGACGCCTTCCTCGCCGAGCTGGCGACGCTCTCGCCCGGCGATCTCGTCGTCCATTCGGATCACGGCATCGGCCGCTACGAGGGGCTCCAGCAGATTCCGGTGAGCAAGGTCGCGCACGATTGCGTCGCGCTGTCCTATTCGGGCGGCGACAAGCTCTACGTGCCGGTGGAAAATCTCGAGGTGCTGTCGCGCTACGGCTCCGAGGAAGGCGCGGCGCTCGACAAGCTCGGCGGCGAGGCGTGGCAGCGGCGCAAGGCCAGGATGAAGGAGCGCATCCTCGAGATCGCGGGCGAGTTGATCGCCACCGCCGCCGAACGCGCGCTTCGCGCCGCCGATATCGCGCAGAGCGACACCGCCTACGCCGCCTTCGCCGATCGCTTCCCCTATGAGGAGACCGACGATCAGGATCGCGCGATCGGCGAGACGCTTGACGATCTTGCCGCGGGCAAGCCGATGGACCGGCTGATCGTCGGCGACGTCGGCTTCGGCAAGACCGAGGTCGCGCTCCGCGCCGCGTTCGTCGCGGCGATGGCGGGAATGCAGGTCGCCTTGGTCTGCCCGACCACCCTGCTCGCGCGCCAGCATTTCACCAACGTCGCCGAGCGGATGCGAGGCTTCCCGATCGAGGTCGGCCGCCTTTCGCGTCTCGTACCTGCCGCCGAGGCGCGGAAGACCAAGGAGGGGCTGGCCGACGGCACGATCGACATCGTCGTCGGCACGCACGCGATCCTCGCCAAGGGCATCGAATTCAAGCGGCTCGGGCTCGTCATCGTCGACGAGGAGCAGCGCTTCGGCGTCACGCACAAGGAACGGCTGAAGGGCCTGAAGACCGACGTCCACGTCCTCACGCTCACCGCGACGCCGATCCCGCGCACGCTTCAGATGGCGATGTCGGGGCTGCGCGAGCTCTCGGTGATCCAGACGCCGCCGGTCGATCGCCTCGCGGTGCGCACCTATGTGGCGCCGTGGGACCCGGTGGTGATCCGCGAGGCGCTGCTGCGCGAACATTATCGCGGCGGACAGAGCTTCTTCGTGGTGCCGCGCATCAAGGACCTCCCCGATATCGAGGAATTCCTCCGCAAGGACGTGCCCGAAATCCGCTACGTCATCGCGCACGGCCAGCAGCCGCCGACCGAGGTCGAGGAGCGGATGAGCGCCTTCTACGACCGGACGTTCGACGTGCTGCTGTCGACCACCATCGTCGAAAGCGGGCTCGATATCCCGGCCGCCAACACGCTGATCGTCCACCGCGCCGATCGCTTCGGGCTGGCGCAGCTCTATCAGCTCCGGGGCCGCGTCGGCCGCGCCAAGACGCGCGCCTACGCCTATCTCACCACCCCGCCCAACCGGCAGGTCAGCGAGACCGCCGAAAAGCGGCTCCACATCCTCCAGAACCTCGATACGCTGGGCGCGGGCTTCCAGCTCGCCAGCCACGATCTCGATATCAGGGGCGCGGGCAACCTGCTCGGCGACGAGCAATCGGGGCATATCCGGGAGGTCGGCTTCGAACTCTACCAATCGATGCTCGAAGAGGCGATCATGGAGGCCAAGGCCGGCGGCATCGCCGAGGCCGCGCGCAGCCGCGACTTCTCACCCCAGATCAGCGTCGACGCGCCGATCATGATCGCCGACGATTACGTCCCCGATCTCGATCTGCGCATGGGGCTCTACCGCCGCATGAACGAGCTCGAGAACAAGGATCAGATCGAGGCGTTCGCCGCCGAAATGATCGATCGCTTCGGCCCGCTTCCCGACGCCACGCAGAACCTGCTGACGATCATCGAGACCAAGCTCAACTGCCGCAAGGCCTGCGTCGCCAAGCTGGATGTCGGGCCCAAGGGCGCGTTGGTCAGCTTCTTCCAGGATCAATTCCCCGATCTTCCGGGGCTGATCGCTTATGTCGAACGGCTCAAGGGCACGGCCAAGCTGCGGCCCGACAGCAAGCTGGTGATCAGCCGCGAATGGGGATCGAGCGAGAAGGCGCTCAACGGCGCGTTGCAACTGTCGCGCGGGCTGGCGAAGATCGTCGCTTGAACGATCCTCCCCTGGAAGGGAAGGATCGTCTCAGTTCCGCTCTGTCGATCGCATCCGACTCTAGCCGAAACGTCACCCCGGCCTTGAGCCGGGGTCCCGCTTCTCCTTCA
>NZ_CAHJXD010000026.1 GCF_903644055.1 Sphingomonas bacterium
CCTGCGCCACCGCGAGCGGGGGCGAGCGCCGCCGCGCCGCGATCGCGCGCGCGCTGGCGATGGCGCCCGATGTGCTGCTGCTCGACGAGCCGACCAACCATCTCGATCTCGCCGCGATCGATTGGCTGGAAAGCTGGCTCGGCCGCTTCGGTGGCGCCTTCATCGCGATCAGCCACGACCGCACCTTCCTCACCCGCCTCACCCGGCAGACGCTGTGGCTCGATCGCGGCCAAGTGCGGCGCAAGGAGGTCGGCTTCGGCGGCTTCGAGGCGTGGACCGAGCAGGTCTATGGCGAGGAGGCGCGCAACGCCGCGCGGCTCGACGCCAAGCTCAAGCTGGAGGAGCATTGGCTCCAGCGCGGCGTCACCGCGCGCCGCGCGCGCAACGAGGGGCGCAAGGCCAAGCTGATCGAGATGCGCGCCACCCGCGCCGCGATGATCGGACCGCAAGGCGCGGCCAAACTCGCCACCGCCGGCGACGACAGCAAGACCAAGATCGTCATCGATGCCGAGCATGTCACCAAGCGGTTCGCCGCCTCCCCACGCACCCTCACCCCGTTCGTCCCGAGCGCAGTCGAGGGACGTGCCACGCTCGAAGCAGGCGAACCTGTCTCGACCTCGCTCGACACGAACGGAAATGGAGGATCGGAACGCACGATCATCGGCGACTTCAGCTTCCGCGTCACGCGCGGCGACCGCATCGGCATCGTCGGCGCCAACGGCGCGGGCAAGACGACCTTGCTCAAGCTGCTCACCGGCGAGCTTCCGCCCGACGAGGGCCGCGTCAAGCTATCGAAAACGCTCAACGGCATCGTCATCGATCAGCAGCGCGCGCTGATGGCGCCCGACAAGCGCCTCCGCGACATCCTCGCCGACGGCGGCGACTGGATCGAGGTGCTGGGCGTCCGGAAGCATATCGCGGGCTATCTCAAGGAATTCCTGTTCGATCCCGGCATGATCGATGCGCTGGTCGGCACGCTTTCGGGCGGCGAGCGCTCACGGCTGCTGCTCGCGCGCGAATTCGCGCGGCCCTCGAACCTGCTGGTGCTCGACGAGCCGACCAACGATCTCGATCTCGAAACGCTCGATCTGCTTCAGGAGGTGATTTCCGATTACGAAGGCACCGTGCTGATCGTCAGCCACGACCGCGATTTCCTCGACCGCACCGTCACGGTGACGCTCGGCCTCGACGGCTCGGGCAAGGTCGATGTCGTCGCCGGCGGCTATGCCGATTGGCAGCGGCAGCGCGCGCCGAACAAGGACGGGCGCAAGGCCCCCAAAACCGACGCCGTCGATGGGCCCCGCGTCGCCGCCGATGCGGCGCCTGCGGCGCCCAGGCGCAAGCTCAGCTATATCGATCAGCGCGATCTCGATCTGCTGCCCAGGGAAATCGAGAAGATCGAAGCCGCGATCGTCCGCGACGAAGCCGCCCTCGCCGATCCCGCGCTCTACGCGCGCGATCCCAAACGCTTCCAAAGCCTCACTACCGGCATCGAAACCGCGCGCCGCCGCAAGGAAGAAGCCGAACTGCGCTGGCTGGCACTGGCGGAAAAGGCCGAAGCGCTAACCTGACATAGAATTGTCGTCACCCCGGCCTTGAGCCGGGGTCCCGCCGCCTGCCAACGCTGAAGAAGAAGCGGGACCCCGGCTCAAGGCCGGGGTGACGTTTCCACTTGAATGGACAATCCCTTAAAAAGGCAGCATCCCGAAATATTTGAGCACGCCGAGCACCGCGATCAGCAGCGCGATCGCCGCGATGATCCCGCCGAGGTTGAAGTTGCTCTTGGCCACGACGACCTTATCGTCCCGCTCGATATCCGCCATCATCAGACCTTTCATTGGTTAAGGGTCCGTAACGCTCTCGCGATCGGCTCGTTCCGGCCCTTCCTCGCGCGCGGAAAGAAAATGGTGCGCGACCGCGCTGCTCACCCCGCCCAGCACGAGCACCACCAGCAGCAGGATCGAGGCCGATTGCACCCGCCCGAACATCTTCTCGATCGCATCGCCGGCCAGGAAGCCGATCGCGGTGAACAGCAGCGCCCACACCGCCGCCGAAAGCGTGTTGAGCAGCAGGAACCGCACCGCCGAAATCCGCGTCAGCCCGATCGCCACCGGGCTGACGATCCTCAGCCCATAAAGGTAGCGGAACGCCAGGATATAGGCGTTGGGATAGCGCTCGACGAACCCCAGCGCCTTTTGCAGCACCGCTTTCTCGCGCACCCGCCGCACCCAGCGATGGTCGCGAAACCAGCGGCCGCCCACAAAGCAGATCTGGTCCATCGCCACCGATCCGCCGAACGCCGCCAGCGCCACCTGCCACGGCGGAAACAGCCCGCGCTGCGCCAGCGCGCCACCCGCCAGCACGAAGCTCTCGCCCTCCGCCATCGCGCCGACGAACACCGCCGCGACGCCCCAATGCTGGAGAAGCTGCTCGACGCTCAGCTCAGGCCTTCCTCTTGCAGCGATTTGAGGATCGCGGGCCGGTCCCGCATCCGATCGAAATAGCTGTGCAGCGCGGGCGGATGATCGATCCCGTTCTTGCGCGCCCACATCAGCATCACGAACAGATAGCAGTCCGCCGCGCTGATCGTCTGCCCCAGAACGAAGCGTCCGCGATCGAGGCTCTGGCCGATATAAGCGAACCGCCGCGCCAGCGTCTTTCCGCCCTCGTCCTTCTCGGCCTGGCTGGCGGCGGGATTGAAGAAGGGTTTGAAATTCTTGTGCAATTCGGTCGAGATATAGGCCAGCATCTCCAGCGCCCGATACCGCTCGATCCCGCCTTCGGGCATCAGCCGGCCCGACGTATCGGCGATATAGGTCAGGATCGCGATATTCTCGGTGAGGATGCCGCCGTCGTCGAGCTCCAGCGTGGGCACATAGCCCTTGGGATTGATCGCCGTATAATCGCGCTTGTCCTCGGTCTGCTTGGTCTTGAGGTCGACCTTGACGAGGCTGTGCGGGGTTTCGGTCTCGTTGAGCGCGATATGATCGGCGAGGCTGCATGCGCCGGGGGCAAAATAGAGCTTCATATATCTCTCCTCGGCGCGGGGAACGCACGGCGGGCAGCGGGGCTCCCCGCCGGATAGGCCGGCGGAGCACCTCTCCAGAGTCGGACGACTTCAACCTCACCCGCTCATGCTGAGGTGAGACCGAGTAGCTCCGCAGGAGCGTATCGAGGGCTCGTATCGAAGTACGATACGAGCTCTAAAGCCGCTTCCCCCGCCGCCCCGCCAGCTCGACGACATATTGCCACGCGACACGCCCGGATCGGCTGCCCCGCGCGGTCGCCCAGGCGATCGCGTCCTGCGGATCGAAGAGCAGGCCGTGCGCCTTCGCATAGCCCGCGACGATCGCCACATAGGTCGGCTGGTCGACGACATGGAAGCCAAGGCTCAACCCGAAGCGATCGGCGAGCGCGAGCTTGTCGTCCATCACGTCGCGCGCCGCGATCGCGCTTTCCTGTTCGGCGATGTCGCGCGGCACGATGTGGCGGCGGTTGGCGGTGACGAGCAGGCGGACGTTGCCCGGCCGCGCCTCCGCCCCGCCTTCCAGCAGGGATCGCAGCCGGCGCGGGCTCCCCGATTCCCCCGCCCCGCCGCCCTCGAAGCCGAGATCGTCGATGAACAGGGCGAAGGCCCGCTCGGCGCCGGCGAGCAGTGCGAACAAGGCGGGCAGGCTGTCGAGCGCGTCGCTCTCCGCCTCGATCAGCGCGATGCCGCCGCCGTCGGCCTGCACCCGCACCACCGCCGCCTTGACCAGCGCCGATTTGCCGGTGCCGCGCGCGCCCCACAGCAAGGCGTCGTGCGCGGGCAGCCCCGCCGCCAGCCGCCGCAGATTTTCGACCAGCACCGTCTTCTGCGCATCGATCCCGGCGAGCAGATCGATCGGCACCGGCGCGAAGTCCCGCGCCGCGCGCAGCGTCGCCCCGCTCCACACATAAGCGGGATGCGCCAGCGGATCGGCGGGCTCGGGCGTCGGCGGCGACAGCCGTTCGAGCGCGGCGGCGATCCGCGCCAGCATTTCGTCGTTCATGCGCCCAGCACCTCCAGCGCGGGGCCGTCGATCCGCCACGGCTGCCACCCGCTCTGCGGCCGCCCGCCGATCGCGCGGTAGAACGCCATCGCGCTCTCGTTCCAGTCGAGCACCGCCCAGTCGATCCGCGCGCAGCCTCGGCGGCGCGCCTCGCGGCCCAGCGCCTCGAACAAGGCGCGCCCCGCCCCCGATCCGCGCGCGCCTTCGTCCACGACCAGATCCTCGAGGTAGATTCCGGGCCGCCCCGTCCACGTCGAATAATTGAGGAACCACACCGCGATGCCGATCATCGCGCCCTCCGCTTCGGCGACATGCGCGAACACCTGCGCATCGGGGGCGAACAGGGTCCGGCCAAGCGATTCCTCGGTCGCCGCCACCGCATGCGGCATGCGTTCATAGGTCGCGAGATGGCGGATCAGGCGGAGGATATCCCCCTCGTCTCCCGGCCGCGCCGCGCGCACCGCCACGCTCACAGCGCCGCCTCGGTCACGGGCCCACCCGCCTGCCGGCGCGCGCCGATCGCCG
>NZ_CAHJXD010000027.1 GCF_903644055.1 Sphingomonas bacterium
CCCGGCCTTGAGCCGGGGTCCCGCTGCCTGCCGACGCTCAAGAAGAAGCGGGACCCCGGCTCAAGGCCGGGGTGACGGCAGTTCGACGTCAACGGGACAGACCCGAGACGAGGCAAGGGCCGGAGCCGCGTGGCGGCCCCGGCCCTCGATGCCGACGTCAGCGGTTGGGGTTCGTGCCCTGCTGACCGGGGTTTCCGGCATCCTTGTTCTGGCCGGCATTGTTGTTGCCGTCCTTGGCATCGCCGTGCTTGGCATCGCCGTCCTGGGTGCGGTTCTGCTGGTTCTGCTGGCGGTCGGCCTGCTGGTTGCGGTCCGGCTGCTGGCCAGCGTCGCGATTGGCGCCGGCGTTGGTGTTGCCGGTATTGCTGATGTTGTCAGCCATCATCCTGCTCCTATTTGCTTTGGCCCTCGATGGGGCGGAAGGTAGAACCGCCGGGCGGAATGCACGTTCCCGGGGATGCGCCCAACCGCTCGTCTCAAGCCTCCGGATCGATCCCGAAATTGAGCCGGCGCGTCACGCTGGCGTCCAGCACCGCCATGATGAAATAGCCCGCCGCCCACTTGGTGCGCGTCCACCAGCCGGCGCGGGCATGTTCGGCGGCGGTGATCTCCTTGCTGTCGGCCATCTCGCCATCGAAATAGCCGCGCATATGCGCCGCGAACGCCTTGTCCTCGATCCGCAGCATCAACTCCAGGTTGAGGAACATGCTGCGTATGTCGAAATTGGCCGAGCCGATGTGGACGACATCGTCGAGTATGAACAATTTGGTGTGCAGCTTCTGCGGCTGATATTCGAAGATGCGGACGCCGCGCTTCAGCAGCCGGGTGTAGGTATGGCGCGCGGCGGCGATCGCGACCTGGTGATCGGCCTTCGACGGGACGATCAGGCGCGATTCGCCGCGCCGCCGGACGACGCCTTCGATCCGCCGCATCATTCGGGGCGAGGGAGCGAAGTAAGCGGCGATGATGCTGAGCGCCCGGGCATGCTCCATGTCGCGTTTCACGGTGCGCGCCCAGGGACTCAGCCGGCGCATCGGGCCGCCGAACAGCCAGCGCACGGGGCGGCCGCTCGGCTCGCTCCAGTCGCGCAGCGCGCGGCGAAGCTCCTTCAGCTTGACGAAATCGTGATGCGTCCATTTCGCCAGCGCATCGAAATAGCCGGTGATCCGCTCGGCCGCCGGCCCCTCGACGATCAGGCCGAGGTCGCGCCAGCCCTTGGCATCGTCGAAATAATCATCCTCGATGTTGAAGCCGCCGATGATCGCCGTCTTTTCGTCGGCGAGCGCGAGCTTCTGATGGTTGCGCAGCAGGTAGCGGCGTCCGTAGCGCGGCAGGAAGCGGCAGATGTCCGCGCCCTTGTCCTTCAGCGGATCGAAGAAATCGGCGGGCACCGCGCTGCCGAAGCCATCGACGATCAGCCGCACGTCGACGCCGCGATCCAGCGCGTCCGACATCGCCTGCCGCACCTCGCGGCCGACATGATCGTCGCAATAGATATAATAGAGGATGCGCAGGCTCGTCCGGGCGCCGCGGATCAGCGCGAGCAGCGCCGCCAGCCGCGCGCCGCCGCCGGCCAGTGGCGTCAGGATATTGCCGTCGACCGCGAAAGTCGCGTCCACGGCGACGGGCGCGGGCGTCGGCGCGGCGATCCGATTGACTTCGCCCTCTTCCGCCATTATCCGCACGCCCTTCCAAAAGCCCCCGAGCTTTACCCGTTTAGCGGAGCGTTCAAGCATGGCGCGCGTAACCGTCGAGGATTGCGTCGACAAGATCCCCAATCGTTTCGACCTTGTCCTGTTGGCCGCGCAGCGCGCGCGCCAGATCTCGGGCGGGGCGGAACTGACGATCGATCGCGACCGCGACAAGAATCCCGTCGTGGCGCTGCGCGAGATCGCCGAAGAGACCGTCCTGCCCGAGGATATGAACGAATCGCTGGTCGCAAGCCTGCAACGCGTCCAGATCGACGACGAGGATGCGCCCGACGCGATCGGCTCGCTCTCGCAATCGGCCGAGGCGCTGCGCCTCACCGCCGCCGCCCCGCCGCGCAACCAGAGCCTGGGCGGCGATTACGAGTAAACCTCCCCCTCCCGCGTGCGGGAGGGGACAAGAGGCTTGCCTTCTCGCGCGCCCGCACCCCATCTTGGGCGGGTGCTGCGCCAATATGAGCTTGTCGATCGGGTATTGAGCTACGATCCGGACGCCGACGAGGCGCTGCTCAACCGCGCCTATGTCTTCTCGATGGCGGCGCACGGCAGCCAGAAGCGCGCGTCGGGCGATCCTTATTACAGCCATCCGATCGAGGTGGCGGGCATCCTCACCGACCTCCGGCTCGATGACGAGACGATCGCCACCGCCATCCTCCACGACACGATCGAGGATACGGTCGCGACGCACGAGGATATCGAGAGGCGCTTCGGCGCCTCGGTCGCGCGGCTGGTCGACGGCGTCACCAAGCTCTCCAAGATCGAGGCGCAGAGCGAGAATGAGCGCGCCGCGGAGAATCTCCGCAAATTCCTGCTCGCAATGTCCGACGATATCCGCGTGCTGCTCGTCAAGCTCGCCGACCGGCTGCACAATATGCGGACGCTCCACTTCATCGCCAATCCCGACAAGCGCCGCCGCATCGCGCGCGAGACGATGGAGATTTACGCGCCGCTCGCGGAGCGGATCGGCATGTACGAGTTCATGAAGGAGATGCAGACGCTCGCCTTCCAGCAGCTCGAACCCGAAGCCTATGATTCGATCACCAAGCGCATGGAGCAATTGCGCGAGGGCGGCGAGGATCGCGTGGCGCGAATCTCCTCGGGGCTGGGGCTGCTGCTCGGCCAGAAGGGCATCCGGGCCGAGGTCGAGGGGCGCGAGAAGCATCCCTTCTCGGTCTGGCGCAAGATGACCGAGCGCCACGTCAGCTTCGAGCAGCTTTCGGACATCATGGCGTTTCGCGTGATCGTCGACGATGTCGAGCAATGCTATCACGCGCTGGGGCTGATCCACGCGCGCTGGCCGATGGTGCCGGGGCGCTTCAAGGATTATATCTCGACCCCCAAGCGCAACGGCTACCGATCGCTCCACACCGCGGTGATCCATACCGAGCGGGTGCGGATCGAAATCCAGATCCGCACGCGGGCGATGCACGCCGAGGCCGAATATGGCGTCGCCGCACACTGGGCCTATAAGCAGGGCGCGCCGCTGCGCGCCGAGGCCTATGGGAGCTGGATCACCGATCTGGTCGAGATCCTCGAAAATGCCGAGAGCCCGGAAGAGCTGCTCGAACATGCGCGGATGGCGATGTACCAGGATCGCATCTTCGCCTTCACGCCCAAGGGCGAGCTGATCCAGCTCCCCAAGGGCGCGACCCCCGTCGATTTCGCCTATCAGGTTCATACCGATCTCGGCGATGAAACCATCGGCGCGAAAATCAATGGCCGGGTCGCGCCGCTGCGCACGCAGATCAACAATGGCGATCAGGTCCAGATCCTGCGCTCGAAGGGGCAGGAGCCGCAGCCCGCGTGGCTCGGCTTCGTCGTCACCGGCAAGGCGCGCGCCGAGGTGCGCCGCTATGTCCGCCAGAAGGAGCAGGCCGAGATGGTGGCGCTCGGCCGCCGGCTCTACGACGGCATCGTCGCGCGGCTGCCGACGCAGCTCGGGCCGGGCGCGCTCGCCGAGGCGCTCAAGCGGCTGCGCCTGCCCGAGGGCGATCGGCTGATGGAGGCGATCGCCCGGCGCAAGCTGACCGACGCGCAGGTGATGGAGGCGCTGATGCCCGGCTCGTCGGAGGGCGCGGCGCAGGCGCGCGCCTCGGCCCCGCATGCGGTATCGATCAAGGGTCTGACCCCTGGCGTGAGCTTCACGCTGGCGCCGTGCTGCACGCCCGTGCCCGGCGACCGCATCGTCGGCATCCGGCTGGCGCACGCGCCGGTCGAGGTCCATGCGATCGAATGCCCGGTGCTCGCCGAGCGCCCGGAGGAGGATTGGATCGATCTCGCCTGGGGCGACGGCAGCGAGGGCGGCACCGCGCGGCTGGTGATCGTCGTCAAGAACGAGCCGGGGTCGCTGGGCGTGATGGCGAGCATCCTCGGCGGGCAGGGCGCGAACATCGTCAATCTGAACCTCGCCGAACGCGACCAGAGCTTCCACCATTTCCAGGTGCTGATCGAGGTCCACGACCTCCAGCACCTGATGCGGATATTGGCTGCGTTGCGCGCGGCGGATGCGATCATCAGCGCCGAGCGCGTGGAGGCGGCGGTGGCGCAGGCGGCGGAGTAGGTCTTCACAGGTGTCCTGTCCAAGCTGAACCGTCACCCCGGCCTTGAGCCGGGGTCCCGCTTCTTCTTCAGCGTCGGCAGGCAGCGGGACCCCGGCTCAAGGCCGGG
>NZ_CAHJXD010000028.1 GCF_903644055.1 Sphingomonas bacterium
TCGCCGAGCTCGATCTCGCGGCGGTCAAGGCCACGCCGGGCAGGCTCGCCCCGCGCCTGGTGTGGACGCCCGGCCCGCGCGATTCGCTGGCCGGCGTCAGCTCGACGCGCGACAGATTGCTGATCGCCACCCTGTCGAACGTGCGCGGGCGGACCTGGGTCTATGCGCCCAAGCCCGGCGGCTGGACGGTGACGCGGCTGGCGCTGCCCGACGATCTCACGCTCGGCTACGGATCGACCGACGAACGCTCGAACCTCGCCTTCGTCAGCGCCACGGGCTTCCTCAACCCGTCGAGCCTCTATCTCGCCGATACCGGGACCGGCACGCTCAAGCAGGTCAAGACGATGCTGCCCAAGTTCGATGCTTCGAACCATGTGGTCGAGCAGTTCGAGGCGACCTCCACCGACGGCACCAAAATCCCCTATTTCGTCGTCCACCGCAAGGATATCGCGCTCGATGGCGCGACGCCGACGCTGATGACCGCCTATGGCGGCTTCCAGGTCAGCCAGACGCCGCGTTATTCGGGGATCACCGGCAAGCTGTGGCTGGAGAAGGGCGGCGCCTATGTGCTCGCCAACATCCGCGGCGGCGGCGAATTCGGCCCTGCCTGGCACGAGGCCGGGCTCACCACCAAGCGCCAGATCATCTACGACGATTTCGCCGCCGTGGCGAAGGACCTGATCGCGCGGCGGATCACCAGTCCGCGCCGGCTGGGGATCGAGGGCGGATCGAACGGCGGGCTGCTGATGGGGGTCCAGTTCACCCAGCATCCCGAGTTGTGGAACGCGGTGGTGATCGATGTGCCGCTGCTCGACATGATCCGCATCGGCAAGATCGCGGCGGGCGCATCGTGGCAGGGCGAATATGGCGACGTCGACGCCGATCCCGCGATCATGGCCTTCTGGCGTAAGCTTTCGCCCTATCACAATCTGCGCACCGGGGTGCGCTATCCCGAACCCTTCATCTTCACGACGACCAAGGACGATCGCGTCGGCCCGCAGCACGCGCGCAAGTTCGCGGCGCGGATGGAGGAGATGAAGCTGCCCTTCTATTATTATGAGAATACCGAGGGCGGGCACGGATCGGGCGCCGATCTCAAGCAGGCGGCGCATACCAGCGCGCTGACGATGACCTATCTGCAACGCAAGCTGATGGATTGAAGCGAGCGGTAACAGAACCGACGCGCACGATCGCTAACCGAGGCACGTCACCCCGGCCTTGAGCCGGGGTCCCGCTGCTTGGCCGATGCTGAAGAAGAAGCGGGACCCCGGCTCAAGGCGGGTGACGTTCAGCTTGAACAGGACAGCCCCCGGAGGAGCGCCGATGATCGGATTTCTGTTGGCGCTGACGGCAGCGGTGCCGCTCGTCGCGCAGGAGGTGCGTCGCCTCCCCGCCGAGGATGCGCGTCAGGGCGTCGCGTCGGGCGATGGCGCCCTGTTCGCGATCGACAATCGCGCGATCGCCCGGATCGATCCCGCCAGCGGCCGCCTGCTGGCGCGCTGGGAAGGCGATCCCGCGCATTTCAAGCATCTCAACTCGTGCATCGTCCGCGCGCGCGCGCTGATCTGCGCGGGGTCTAACTATCCCGATCTGCCGATGGCGAGCCGGATCGAAACTTTCGACGCGCGCACGCTCGCGCATCGCGACACGCGCGAGATGGGGGAGGGCCATGGCTCGCTCACCTGGGTCGATTGGCACGAGGGCGCGTGGTGGGCCTGCTACGCTAATTATGACGGGCGCGGCGGCCAGCCCGGGCGCGATCATCGCCAGACGACACTGGTGCGCTACGACATGCGCTTCCGCGAGGCTGCGCGCTGGACCTTTCCCGAGAGCGTGCTCGATCGCTTCGCGCCGCGCAGTTCTTCGGGAGGGGCGTGGGGCGACGATGGCCTGCTCTATGTCACGGGCCACGACCGGCCCGAGCTTTATGCCTTGCGCATACCCGCGTCGGGCACGGTGCTGGAGCATGTCGCGACGATCGCGCTGCCCACCGACGGCCAGGCGATCGGCTGGGACGCGGCGCGCTCGCGCATGCTGTGGTCGATCGAGCGCAAGACGCACGAGCTGGTGCTGAGCAAGGTGCCGTCCGTCACGCCCTGAGCGGGCGCCCGCGCGATCAGGCCTGCGCTTCGTCCGGCGCGGCCAGATCGAGCGCGCCGAGCCCGGCGGCGACCGCGAGGTGCGCGGCCAGCGTCAGCCCGGCGATCAGCGACACCAGGCTGGTCACGTCCGTCTCATGCCCGACGAGAAAGGCCGCCAGCCCCGCGAACACCAGATCCTTGTTGGGGATCAGCGGCAGGCGCGACACCAGCATTCTCAGCGTCGCGAGCAGCAGCCACCAGGTCAAAGGCGCGCTCGGCAGGATCAGCGCCCACAATATGGCGGTCAGCACCAGCGACGCGACGATGCGGACGAGGTGGACCAGCGCGATGAACGCCAGCTCGCGGCGCGGCAGGCTGAACAGGAAGCGGCGGAACAGCATCGTCGCGAGCGAACCGAGCGTGACGATCGCCGCCGATCCCGTGATCAGCGCGCCGTCGAAGCCCAGGTGCAGCCCGCGCAGCAGTGGCCAGCATGCCGCGACGAGCACCAGAGTGCAGACGTTGGCGACCGCCGCCGAAAGGATCGCGACATCCTTGACCGCCCCGAACGGCGCCGCGACCAGCGCCGCATGGCGCCGCGCCCAGCTATAGAAATAGACCTCGCCCGAATAGCCGAGCAGCACCTCGTTGCTCAGCCGCTTGCGCAGCAACGGCACTATCCCGCGCGCCGGCAGGTCCCACAGGCGGCGGAAGATCACCCACTCGCTGGCGGGCGCGAAGAAATAGCCGAGCAGGAACACCGTCCAGAACAAAGGCGAAACCGGCGTCATGCGCAGCAGGCGATGATATTCGAGGCTGCGTAGCTGGATCAGCGCGCCCGCCAGGATCGCCAGCGACAGCGCCGGCACCAGCCAGCGCCGCACGAAGCCCGGCGAAAGCTCCATCCGTTCGAAATCCAGCGTCGTCTTCTGAACGACGGTCAACGCCTCCATCAGGCGGCTTCCCCGCCGGCCGCAAGGCCCCGCTGCCGGCCATCGATGGTGGCAGTATCGCGCATGATTCCCGTAGGATTGGGCGCAAGGCCCGCTGACTTTCGAGATGCCGCGCGGTGCATGATGGGAGCAGGCCCGTAGGCCAGTGCGGGGATTCCGTCAATTTCGGTCCGGCGGGCGCCACGCCGGAAATTGCGACGAACGCGCTGCTGATCGAGGCGAGCGGCGACGTCTGATAGGCGAATGGTGCAGACCTCCCGCCCAATCCGGCCTATCGGGCCGCGCATGCCGCATGTCGCCGAAAAGAGATTGCTGGTCGCGATCCACGATGTTTCGCCGGCGTTCGAGCGGCCTGTGGAGATTTTGCTGGAGCGCCTCCAGCGGCGGCTGGGCGGCCCACGCGTGGCGATGCTGGTGGTGCCCGATCATTGGGGACGCGCGCCGCTGGATCGCGCGCCGGCCTTCGCGCGCCGCCTGCGGGACTGGGCGGACGCGGGCGTCGAGATGTTCCTCCACGGCTGGTCTCATCGCGACGAAAGCGCGCACGAACGCCGGTGGGATCGCTTCAAGGCGCGGCATCTTACCGCCTCCGAGGGCGAATTCCTCGGGCTTTCGGAAGCCGAAGCCTCGCGCCGCATCGCGGACGGGCTCGCCGTGCTCGAGCAGGCGATCGGCCGCGAGGCGAGCGGCTTCGTCGCGCCCGCTTGGCTCTACGGTCCCGGCGCGCATGCGGCGCTGCGCGCCCGTGGCATCGCGATGGCCGAGGATCATTGGCGGATATGGCGCCCCTCCGATGGCGCGATCCTCGCCACGGGGCCGGTGCTCACCTGGGCGAGCCGCAGCCGCCTGCGCACCGCCAGTTCGCTCGCCGCCGCGATGCTGGGGCGGATCGCGCTGCGCACGGCGCCGGTGGTGCGCATCGCCGTTCATCCCGGCGACACCACCAAGCCTGCTATCCTCGCCGACATCGATCGCACCGTCGGCCATTTCCTGAAAACGCATGCGCCCGCGCGCTACGCCGATCTGCGCGCGCCCGCGCTCCAGAGCCTGCGGGAGGCGGCATGAAGATCGTCGACGTCTGCGCTTTCTATGCGCCGCGCGGCGGCGGCGTGAAGACCTATGTCGAACATAAGCTCAAGGCCGGCCCCGAGCGCGGGCACGATATCGTCGTGATCGCCCCCGGCCCCGCAGACCGTATCGAGCGGCGCGGGCCGCTGGCGCGGATCGTCTGGATGCGTTCGCCGGCTTTCCCGCTCGACCGCAACTATCGTTATTTCGCCGATCGTCCCGCGCTGCATCGCGTACTGGATGCCGAGCGGCCCGATATCGTCGAGGTTTCCTCGCCGTGGCGCAGCGCCTCGATCATCGCCGATTGGCAAGGCGATGCCCCGATCGCGCTGATCGCGCATGCCGATCCGCTCTCCGCCTTCGCCTATCGCTGGTTCGGGGGTGTCGCCGATCGCGCGACGATCGATCGCCGCTTCGAATGGTATTGGCGCCACCTCCGCCGCCTGGATGCGCGCTTCGATCTGGTGGTCAGCGCCAGCGACAGCCTCTCGGTGCGGCTGCGCGCGGCGGGGCTGACCAAGGTCGTCACCAATCCGATGGGGGTCGAGGCGGGGGTCTTTTCGCCCGCCCACCGCGACGAGGCGCTGCGCGCGCGCCTGCTCGCGCAATGTGGGCTGCCGGCGGACGCGACGCTGCTGCTCGGCGTCGGGCGCCATTCGCCCGAGAAGCGCTGGGATCTCGTCATCCGCGCGGCGACGGCGGCGGGCGCGCAGG
>NZ_CAHJXD010000029.1 GCF_903644055.1 Sphingomonas bacterium
CGTACTTCGATACGAGCCCTCGATACGCTCCTGCGGAGCTACTCGGTCTCACCTCAGCAGGAGCGGGTAAGGCTGAAGTCATCCGACTCTAAAGAAAGCTGTACGGGTCGACGTCGACCGCGACGCGGACCCCGCGTGGCCATTCGATCGGCCCCAGCCAGTCGCGGATGACGTCCTGCACGTCGAGCGAGCGCCGCGCATGCACCAGCAGCCGCTGGCGATGCCGCCCGCGCAGCATCGAGAGCGGGGCGGGGGCGGGGCCGTAGACGTCCATGCCTTCCACCCTGGGCGCGGCACGCCCGATCGCTCTGGCGGTGGCGACCGCCTCTTCCAGCAGCTCCGAACTGACGATGATCCCGGCGAAGCGGCCGAACGGCGGCGCGTTCGCGGCGCGGCGCGTCTCGGTCTCGGCGGCGGCGAAGCTTTCGGCATCGCCCGATACCAATGCGCGGATCACCGGCGCGTCCGGCTCGTGCGTCTGGATCAGCACCCGGCCGGGTTTGGCGCCCCGCCCGGCGCGCCCCGCCACCTGCGCGATCTGCTGGAAGCTGCGCTCGGCGGCGCGCAGATCGCCCCCCGAAAGCCCGAGATCGGCATCGATCACGCCGACCAAGGTGAGGTTCGGGAAATGATAGCCCTTGGTCACGAGCTGCGTGCCGATCACGATGTCGATCGCCCCGCTTTCCATCCGCCCGACGAACTCGGCCGCCTTGGCGGGGGACCAGAGCGTGTCGGAGGTGACGATCGCGGTCTGCGCGTCGGGAAACAGCAGCGCCACCTCGTCGGCGATCCGCTCGACCCCGGGCCCGCAGGCGACCAGACTGTTCTCGTCCTTGCATTCGGGGCAGGCGGCGGGCGGCGGCATGACGTGGCCGCAATGGTGGCAGGCGAGCCGCGCGGTCAGCCGATGCTCGACCATCCACGCCGAGCAATTGGGGCATTTGAAGCGATGCCCGCAGGTGCGGCACAAGGTCAGCGGCGCATAGCCGCGCCGGTTGAGGAACAGCAGCGCCTGCTCCTTGCGCTCCAGCGTCTCGGTGAGCGCCGCGACGAGCGAGGGCGCGATCCAGCGCCCGCGATCGGGGCGGTCCCGCGTCAGGTCGACGGGCACGATTGCGGGCAAGGTCGCGCCGCCGAAGCGCGCGGGCAGCTTGAGCTCCGAATAATGGCCGAGCGCGACCTGCTGGCGCGTCTCGATCGCGGGCGTCGCCGAGGCGAGGATCACCGGCACCCGCTCGAACCGCGCGCGCATCACCGCGGTATCGCGGGCATGATAGAGCACGCCGTCCTCCTGCTTGAAGCTGGTCTCGTGCGCTTCGTCGACGACGATCAGCCCGAGGTTCCGGTACGGCAGGAACAAGGCCGATCGCGCGCCCACCGTCACCCGCGCCTCGCCGCAGGTGATCGCACGCCAGGCGCGGCGGCGCTGCGACTGGCGCAGGTCCGAATGCCAGGCGACCGGCGCGACGCCGAAGCGCTCGGCGAAGCGCTTGAGGAAGGGCTCGGTCAGTGCGATCTCGGGCAGCAGCACCAGCACCTGCCGGCCGCCACGGATCGCCGCCGCGATCGCCTCGAAATAGACCTCGGTCTTGCCCGATCCCGTCACGCCGTCGAGCAGCCATGGCGCGAAGGCCCTTGCCTCCACCGCCGCGGCCAGCGTCCCCGCCGCCGCCGCCTGCGCGGGGTTGAGCGCCGGCGGCATGTGATCGGGATCGGGCTCGGGAAAGGGATCGTCGATGCGCACCTCGATCGCCGCGATCGCGCCGGCCTTGACCAGCCCGCGGATCACCCCGTCCGAGACGTCGGCGATCGTCGCCAGCTCGCGCACCAGCCCTTGCCGATTGTCGATCCGCTCCAGCGCCTGCGCGCGCTGCGGCGTCAGCCGGGGCGGGATGTGGCCGGTCGCGCGATATTCGATGATCGTCCGCCCGCCATCCAGCGCGGACGCCGAGGCGAGCGCCATCCGCAGCACCGCCGCCGGTGGCGCGAGATAATAATCGGCGGTCCATTCGATCAGCCGCCGCAGCGGCGCCGCGATCGGCGGCAGATCGTAGACGCCGGCCAGCGGGCGCAGGCGATTGTCGCCCACCTCCGCATCGGACGGCATATGCTCCGGCTCCCACACCACGCCGGCGAGCTGGCGCGGCCCGAGCGGCGCGAGCACGATCGATCCGGGCGCGACCTGCTGATCGGGCTCGATGCGATAATCGAGCGGCCCAAGCGCGGCATTGAGCAGCAGGACGCGGGCACGCTTGTTCATCGCCAGGCTCGGTAGCGCGCGCGACGCCCAAAGAAAATCGGGAGGCGGCGATCGCTGCCGTGCGGCAGCGGGGTTGAAGGGGGTGGCGGGCTGACCTAGCCTCGCCGGGAAGGGAAAGCGCATGCCGGGGGAAACGAGCGCGTTTGGATCGGCTGGCGCATCGGCCGGCGGTTTGCTCGACCGCCGTTTCGCACTCGCCGCGCGGGGCAGCGACGTGCGGACCGAGGTGCTGGCGGGCGTCACCACCTTCCTGACGATGGCCTATATCATCCTCGTCAACCCGGCGATCCTGGGGCAGGCGGGGATGCCCATGGCGGCGGTCGCGGCGGCGACCTGCTTCGCGGCCGCCTTCGCCAGCATCCTGATGGGGTTCGTCGCCAATGTCCCGCTGGCGCTGGCGCCCGGCATGGGGCTCAACGCCTATTTCAGCTTCACCGTCGTCCAGCAGATGCATGTGCCATGGCCGGTCGCGCTCGGCTGCGTGTTCCTGTCGGGGCTGGCCTTTCTCGCGCTGACCTTGCTCGGTATCCGCCAGATGATCGTAGCCGCCATCCCGCCGCACCTGTTCGCGGCGGTGGCGGGGGGCATCGGCCTGTTCATCGGCTTCATCGGGCTCAAGGATGCCGGGCTGATCGTCGCCAACCCCGCCACCTTCGTGGCGCTCGGCAATCTGCGCTCGGGCGATGCCGCGCTGGCGCTGTTCGGGCTGGCGCTGATCGCTGGCCTGAGCGTGTGGCGCGTGCGCGGCGCGATGCTGATCGGGATCGTCGCGACGACGATCCTGGCGGCACTCCTCGGCAGGCTCGGCGCGCCGACCCAGCCC
Organism: Sphingomonas bacterium; assembly: GCF_903644055.1. Lineage (GTDB taxonomy): Bacteria > Pseudomonadota > Alphaproteobacteria > Sphingomonadales > Sphingomonadaceae > Sphingomonas_I. The sequence goes on from NZ_CAHJXD010000029.1 coordinate 3,084, forward strand.
TATCATCCGGCCGAGCTTGCGCAGACCGCCTTCCGTCTCGATCTTCCCGCCGTGTTCGGCTGGGGCGGCGGCGCGGGGCTCGGCCTGTTCGAGATATTGTTCGTCTTCCTGTTCGTCGATCTGTTCGACAATCTCGGCACGCTCGTCGCGGTCACCAGACGCGCCGGCCTGGTCGATGCCGAGGGCCGCGTGCCCAACCTCAAGCGGATGCTGCTGGTCGATTCGATCGCGACGATGGTCGGCGCCTGCGCGGGGACCAGCACGGTCACATCCTATGTCGAAAGTGCTGCGGGCGTGCAGGCGGGCGGACGCACCGGGCTCACCGCGATCGTGACCGGGCTGCTGTTCCTCGCCGCGATCTTCGTCGCGCCTTATGCGCGGCTCGTGCCGCTGGCGGCGACCGCGCCCGCGCTGATCCTCGTCGGCGCGCTGATGATGGCGCCCCTCGCCGAGATCGGCTGGAGCGATCCCTTCGATGCGATCCCCGCCTTTCTCACGGTCGCGCTGATCCCGCTGACCTTCTCGATCGCCAACGGGCTGGCGTTCGGGATCACCGCGCATGCCGCGCTCAAGGTCGTGCGTCGCGACGTGCGGCGGGGAGATTGGCTGCTGCTTCTGCTGGCGGCGCTGTTCGTCGCGCGCTTTCTGTGGTTATCGGCGGGTTGATGCTGCAAACGCCGAAGGCCCGGCGCGGGATGGTCACCGCGCCCCACCATCTCGCCGCGCAGACCGGACGCGATATCCTCCGGGAAGGCGGCACCGCGGTCGAGGCGTGCGTCGCGGTCGCGGCGATGCTGGCGGTGGTCTATCCGCACATGACCGGCATCGGCGGCGACGGTTTCTGGCTGATCGCCGAGCCCGACGGGCGGACGCATGCGATCGACGCCTGCGGCGCGGCGGCGGCGCGCGCGACCCTCGCTCTCTATGCCGGGATGGCGGCGATCCCGACGCGTGGGCCGCTTGCCGCGAACACCGTCGCGGGCACCGTCTCGGGATGGGAAGCGGCGCTGGCCGGCGACGGCGGCACGATGCGCCTCGATCGCCTGCTCGGCGATGCGATCCACCATGCCGAAGCGGGAGTTCCGGTGACCGCCGGCGGCGCCGAAATCGCCGCCGCCAGGAGCGGCGAACTTCGGTCCCAACCCGGTGCTTATGCGTCGGTGTTCGAGGCGGAAGGCAAGCCACTGGCCGAAGGCGATATCCTGCGCCAGCCCGCGCTGGCGGCGACGCTCGGCAGGCTTGCGCGGGAGGGGCTGGAGAGCTTCTATCGAGGCTCCCTCGCCCAGGAGATCGCCGCCGATCTGGAGGCGCTGGGAAGCCCGGTCTCGCGCGACGATCTCGCGCGGCACGGCGCCTGCCGCCCGGCGCCGCTGTCCGCCACGATCCGCGACGCCAAACTCTTCAACACCGCGCCGCCGACGCAGGGCATGGCGTCCCTGCTGATCCTCGCGTTGTTCGATCGGCTGGAGCCTCAGGACGTGGAGAGCTTCGCGCACGTCCATGGCCTCGTCGAAGTGACCAAGCAGGCGTTCACGATCCGCGATCGGCACTGCGGCGATCCCGCCTATATGACGATCGATCCGCAGGCCTTGCTCGATGATCCCACGGCGCTCGATGCGCTCGCTGCCCAAGTCGATCTCGCGCGCGCGCTGCCGTGGCCGCAGCCGGCGGCGGCGGGGGATACGGTGTGGTTCGGCGCTGCCGATGCGCGCGGCCAGGTCGTGAGCTGCATCCAGTCGACCTATTTCGAGTTCGGATCGGGCATCGTCCTGCCGCGCACCGGCATCACCTGGCAGAATCGCGGATCCAGCTTCCGCCTCGTCGCCGATGGCTGGAACGCGCTCCGTCCCGGACGCAAGCCATTCCACACGCTCAATCCGGCGCTGGCGCGCTTCGATGACGGTCGCGTGATGGCCTATGGCACGATGGGCGGTGAGGGACAGCCGCAGACGCAGGCGGCGCTCTTCTCGCGCTATGCCCGCTTCGGAGTCGGCTTGGCGGAGGCGGTGAGCCGCCCGCGCTGGCTGCTCGGGCGGACGTGGGGCGAGCAGAGCGCCAGCCTCAAGCTGGAAAGCCGCTTCCCCACGGAGCTTGGCGATGCGTTGCGCGCGGCGGGGCACGAGGTCGAATGGCTGCCCGACTATAGCGATGTGATGGGCCATGCCGGCGCGATCGTCCGTCACGCTTCCGGGCTGCTCGAGGGCGCGACCGATCCGCGCAGCGACGGCATGGTAGCCTGCTGGTGAGCGCCGGCGTCGCCGGAGGCGCGCGGGCGGTGGCGCGCTGCGATGCGCTGGGCGCGCCGCCCTACAGCGACACGCGCGAAGGCCTGTTCCGCGCCTATCTCACCCCCGCTCATGTCGAAACCGTCAAGGCGATCGGCGCGTGGATGGTCGAAGCGGGAATGACGGTGCGGCTCGATCCCGCCGCCAATCTGATCGGCCGCTACGAAGGCGCCGAGCCGGGCGCCAGGGCACTGATGTTCGGCAGCCATATCGACAGCGTCCGCGATGCCGGGCGCTATGATGGTCCGCTGGGCGTGATGCTGGGGATTGAGGTGGCGGCGGCGTTGCACGCGCAGGAGCGGCGGCTGTCCTTCGCAATCGAGGTGATCGCGTTCGGCGATGAGGAGGGCTCGCGTTTTCCCGCCTCGATGCTGTGCTCGCGCGCGGTGGCGGGAACGCTGCCAGCGGATGCGCTCGGTGCGACGGATCGCGAGGGTATCGAGGTGGCGGACGCATTGCCGCTCTTCCTCCGTCATGCCGGACCTGTTCTGGCATCCACTCCGCAACCGGCGGCGGCAGACGCGATGGCGGGGTGGACCCCGGAACAGGTCTGGGGTGACGGCGGCTTTCTATCGGCCCGCCGCGACCCCTCCGAAATCCTCGCCTTCATCGAGCCGCATATCGAGCAGGGCCCCGTCCTCGAAGCCGAGGGGCTTGCGGTCGGCACCGTCACCGGCATCGCCGCGCAGCTTCGCTTCCAGGCGGTGATCGAGGGCGTCGCCGGGCATGCCGGCACCAATGCGATGAACCTGCGCCGCGACGCGCTGACGGCTTCGGCCGAAATGATCCTCGCGATCGAGCACGAGGCGCGCTCGGCCGGCGGCGATATCGTCGCGACGGTCGGGCGGATGACCGTACTTCCCGGCGCGGTCAACGTCGTGCCCGGCCGGGTCGAATTTTCGATCGACATACGCGCGGGCGATCCGGCGCGGCGCGATTGCGTCGCGCGGGACATCCTCGATACGATCGCCGAGATCGCCGATCGCCGTGAGGTCGTCTATGCGATCGAGCGCGTGCAGGATTTGCCCGCGTCGCCCTGCGATCCCCGGCTGATGGCGCTGATGGACCAAGCGATCGCCGCGTACGGGCAGCCCCCCAGGCGGCTGGTATCGGGCGCGGGGCATGATACGATGGTAATGGCGACGCTCTGCCCGACCGCGATGCTTTTCATCCGGTGCGCGGGCGGGATAAGCCACAATCCGGCGGAGAGCGTGACGGAGGGCGATGCGGAGACCGCGCTCGCCGTGCTGCGCGCCTTCGTCGATCGTTTCGAGGAAGACTTTCTTGGCTGATTTGCCCGTCAATCTGTTCGGCGAGATCGATCCGCCCCAGCGGCTGCTGATGGGGCCGGGCCCGATCAACGCGCATCCGCGCGTGCTGCGCGCGATGTCGGCGGACCTGCTCGGCCAGTTCGATCCCGAGATGACGGGCACGATGAACGAGGTGATGGCGCTCTATCGCCCGATCTTCGGCACGGCGAACCGCTGGACCTTCCTGATCGACGGCACCGCGCGCGCGGGGATCGAGGCGGCGCTGGTCAGCCTCGTCGCGCCCGGGCATCGCGTGCTGGTCGTCAACTTCGGGCGGTTCGGGCTGCTGCTCACCGAGATCCTCGATCGCATCGGCGCGATCGTCGAAACCGTCGATGCGCCGTGGGGCGAGGTCGTGCCGATCGCGGCCATCCGCGCCGCCGCCGAACGTTTCTGCCCGCGCGTCATCGCGACGGTGCACGGCGATACCTCGACGACGATGGCGCAGCCGCTCGAAGGCCTCGGCGCGCTCTGCCAGGAGATCGGCGCCTTCTCCTACGTCGATGCTACCGCGACGATCGGCGGCATGCCGATCGAGGCCGATGCCTGGGGCGTGGACGTCATCACCGCCGGGCTCCAGAAATGCCTCGGTGGACCCTCCGGCTCGGCGCCGATCACATTGTCCGACCGCGCCGCTGATCGCATCTTCGCGCGCCGCCATACCGAACGCGGGATCAGCCGCGACGATCTGGTGCAGGGGCGCGAGCGGCGGATCGGCTCCAACTATTTCGATCTCGCGATGATCATGGATTATTGGTCGGAAAAGCGGCTCAACCACCATACCGAGGCGACGACGATGCTGTACGGCGCGCGCGAATGCGCGCGTGTCGTGCTGGGCGAGGGGCTGGACGCGCGTTTCGCCCGGCATGCCGCCGCGGGCCGCGCCGTCACCGCCGGGCTGCGCGCGATGGGGCTTACGCTGTTCGGCGATGACGCGCATCGCATGGCCAACATCACCGCCGTCCTGATCCCCGAGGGCGTCGATGGCGAGGCGGTGCGCCGCCGCATGCGCGAGGGTTTCGAAATCGAGATCGGCACCGCCTTCGGCCCGCTCCAGGGCAAGCTCTGGCGGATCGGCGCGATGGGCTACAATGCGATGAAGCATAAGGTGCTGCTGACGCTGGCGGCCTTGGAAGCGGCGTTGCGCGCGGAGGGCCACGCCTGTCCGCCGGGGGCGGGCGTCGATGCGGCGCTTGAGGCATGGGGATGAGCCGCGACCTCGTCGGTTACGGCGCGGCGCCGCCGGAGGCGCACTGGCCGGGCGGCGCGCGCGTCGCGGTGCAGTTCGTGCTCAATTATGAGGAGGGCGCGGAGAACAGCCTCCTCAACGGCGACGAGGGCTCCGAAGCCTTCCTGTCCGAGATGGTCGGCGCGGCGAGCCATCCGGCGCGCGCGATGGCGATGGAGAGCCTCTACGAATATGGCAGCCGCGCGGGCTTCTGGCGGCTGCATCGGCTGTTCACCGAGCGCGGCGCGCCGGTCACCGTGTTCGGCGTCGCCAAGGCGATGGAGATGAACCCGGCGGCGGTCGACGCGATGCGCTCCGCCGATTGGGAGATCGCCAGCCACGGCCTGCGCTGGATCGACTATCAAAATGTCCCCGAAGACGTCGAACGCGCGCATATCGCCGAAGCGGTCGCGCTCCACACGCGGCTGACCGGATCGCGCCCGCTCGGCTGGTATCAGGGCCGCACCTCGCCCAACACCGCGCGGCTCGTCGCCGAAGAGGGCGGCTTCGTCTATGACGCCGACAGCTATGCCGACGATCTGCCTTATTACGATCGCCGCCATCAGGCCCCCGGGGGCCGCGCGCAACTGATCGTCCCCTACACGCTCGATGCCAACGACATGAAGATGGTCGCGCTCAACGGCTTTACCGAGGGCGAGCAATTCTTCCGCTATCTTCGCGACACGTTCGATCAGTTGCGCCGCGAAGGCGGGCGGATGATGTCGATCGGCCTCCATGCGCGGATCGCCGGCAGGCCCGCGCGTGCCGCGGCGGTGGCGCGCTTCCTCGATCATGTCATCGCCAGCCATGACGCCTGGATCGCGCGGCGGATCGATATCGCGCGCCACTGGCTGGAGCGGCACCCGGCATGACGATCGACGATCCCGCCGTCGTCGCCGAGGTAACCGCCGCGTTCCACGCTTATGAGCGCGCGCTGATGGCCGACGATGTGGCCGTGATGGACGCGCTGTTCCACGATGCCCCTTCGACGGTGCGCTACGGCGTCGGCGAAGTCCTCTACGGCGCCGACGAAATCCGCGCGTTCCGCAAGGGCCGGGGCGGCTCGCCGCAGCGCAGGCTCGGCCGCGTCGCGATCCATGCCTATGGGCGCGACTTCGCCACCGCCGACGCCGAATTCTTCCGCGAAGGCGGCGATCGGCGCGGGCGGCAGAGCCAGAGCTGGGTGCGGTTCGCGGACGGCTGGAAGATCGTCTCCGCGCACGTCAGCCTCGAGGGCGACACCGCGTGACCGCCTTGTTCGAACACAGCCCCTGGGTCGAGGCGCGCGCCGATGCGCGGCCTTCGTCGGGCGATCGCCATGCGGACCTGATGGCGGTCCTGTACGCAGCCGCGCCCGCCGAGCAGCTCGCGCTGATCCGCGCGCATCCCGAGCTTGCCGGGAAGGCGGCCGTCGATCGCACGCTGACCCAGGCCTCGGCGGCGGAGCAGGCCTCGGCCGGGCTCGATCGCCTTTCGCCCGAAGACTATGCCCACTTCCACGCGCTCAACGCCGCCTATCGCGAACGCTTCGATTTTCCCTTCATCATCTGCGTGCGCCTGACCGACAAGGCAGGCATATTGCGCGCGATGGAAAGCCGCCTTGCCAACGATCGCGATACCGAGATCGCCGCCGCGCTCGCCGAGATTGGCAGGATCGTGCGGCTGCGGCTGGAGGACATGGCATGAGCCTCGCCGCGCACGAAGCCCGCGTTGCGCACGATCTCGCCTGCCTCAACCTGCCGGGCGGCGATTGGACGCGGCCGCGCGGCCATGCCGAGGGCCATGTCTACGATGCCGTGATCGTCGGCGGCGGGCAGAGCGGGCTCGGCGCCGCCTTCGCGCTGCTGCGTGAGCGCGTGTCGAACATCCTCGTCATCGATGAAAATCCGCCGGGCTGCGAAGGCCCGTGGGACACCTATGCGCGGATGATCACGCTGCGCACGCCCAAGGCGATCACCTCGATCGACATGGGCGTCCCCTCGCTAACCTTCCGCGCTTATTGGGAGGCGCTGCATGGGCCGGAGGGCTGGGCGGCGCTCGACAAGATCCCGCGCGGCGATTGGATGGCCTATCTGCGCTGGTATCGCCGCGTGCTCGATCTGCCGGTGCGCAACGATACGCGGCTGGCGCTGATCGAACCGCTGACGCCTGGGCTGTTCCGGTTGGCGCTCGCGGACGGTGGATCGCTGATCGCCCGCAAGCTGATATTGGCGACGGGCATCCAGGGCGGCGGCGGCTGGCACACGCCGCCGATGATTGCCGATGCCCTGCCGCGCGAACATTATGCCCATACTTCCGAAACGATCGACTTCGATGCGTTGCGCGGCAGGCGGATCGCGATTCTCGGCGCGGGCGCGTCGGCGTTCGACAATGCCCAGCACGCGCTCGCCGCCGGGGTCGCGGCGGCGCACGTCTTCGTCCGCCGCGAGGCGCTGCCCACGGTCAATCCGATCCGCTTCATGGAAGGCGCCGGACTGATCCCGCGCTTCGCGGCGCTCGGCGACGCGGAGAAATACGCCTTCATGGCGAGCTTCTTCGATCGCAACCAGCCGCCGACCAACGATACCTTCCAGCGCGCCGCCGCCTATCCGGGCTTCGAACTGCACCTGGGTTCGCCGTGGCTGGACGTGGCCGAACGCGACGGCGCGATCGCGGTGAAGACCCCGCACGGCACGTTCGACTATGATTTCCTGATCCTCTCGACCGGCCTCGTCACCGATCCCGCGCTCCGGCCCGAGCTGGCGCGGGTGGCGGACCGGATCGCGCGGTGGCGCGATCGTTACGCGCCACCCTCCGGCGCCAACCCGCTGATCGACGCGCATCCCTATCTGGGGCAGGGCTTTCAGCTCCAGCCGCGCGATCCCGCCGATGCGCCGCTGCTCCACGGGCTCTTCTCGTTCAACTATTCGGCGCTGATTAGCCTCGGTCTCTCGGCCGCCGCGCTCTCAGGGCTCAAATATGCCTTGCCCCGGCTCGGCACCGCCGTCGCCGACCAGCTCTTCCTCGACGATCGCGATGGCTTCATCGCCGATTATCTCCGCTACGACGAACCCGAATTCGTCGGCCGCTGGGAGCGGCAGGCGGAGGCGGCGGAATGACGACGCTCTCCACCCATGTCCTCGATACCACCCACGGCCGCCCGGCCGCCGGTGTGGCGGTGATCCTCGAAGGTCCGGACGGCGTTGTGTTGAGCGGCGAGACCGACGCCGACGGCCGTTGCCCCGCGCTCAAGAGCCTGGCGATCGCGAAAGGCCGCTACCGGCTCAGCTTCGATGTCGCGGCCTACTTCCGCGTGCAGGGCGTCGCTTTGCCGGACCCGCCCTTCCTCGATCGCGTGACGATCGACTTCGGCATCGCCGATGAAGGCCATTATCACGTCCCCCTGCTCGTCTCGCCGTTCGGCTATTCGACCTATCGGGGGAGCTGAGCGATGAAAGGCACGCGTCCATGACCGATACGATGCGACGGGCGGTAAGCGAGATCGCCGCGCCCGTCCTGCCGCGCAATTGCACCTTCGAGGCGCCGGACTGGGCGATCCTCGCGCGGCATTGGTATCCGATCGCGCTGGTCCGCGATCTCGGCGCCAGGCCGCTGTCGGCGAAGCTGCTGGACGAGCCGCTGGCCCTCTATCGCGCCGGGGACGAGATCGTCGTCGCGACGGACATCTGCCCGCATCGCGGCGTGCCGCTCAGCATGGGATCGCAGGTGCCCGAAGGCGTGGTCTGCGCCTATCACGGCCTGCGCTTTGGGAGCGAGGGACGCTGCGTGCATGTTCCGGCGCACCCTGATCGCGGCATCCCCGCGCGGCTCCAGCTCAAGACCTATCCGGCGGTCGAGCGCTACGGCCTGATCTGGACCTGCCTGCTGCCGTCGGAAGAGGCGCCGGCGATCTGCCCGATGCCGCATTGGGACGAGCCGGAGTTCCAGCAGATCGTCTGCCCGACGATCGACATCTTCGGCTTCGCGGGCCGCCAGATGGAAGGCTTCCTCGATGTCGCGCACTTCGCCTTCGTCCATACCGATACGTTCGGCGACGCGAACAATGCGGTGGTCCCAGCTTATCTCCCCAAAGAACATAACCACGGCTTCGACGTCGAATATTGGAGCAGCGTCGGCAATTATCCGATCGGCGTCACCGATCGCGGCCGGCCGGGCTTCGAATGGCTGCGGCACTTCAACTGCCATCTGCCGTTCACCGCGACGCTCGAGATCCATTTCCCGGATGCGGCGCGCCTCGTCATCATGAACGCCGCCTCGCCGGTATCGGCACGCGTGACGCGGCTGTTCGCGCCGATCGCGCGCAACTTCGATACCGATCTGCCGGTGCAGGACGTCTATGATTTCAACCTGCGCGTCTTCGAGGAGGACAAGGCGATCGTCGAAGCGCAGATGCCCGAATGCCTGCCGCTCGATCCGGCGATGGAGGCGCATATCCCCGCCGACCGCAGCTCGATGGCCTATCGCAAGGGGCTGCGCGCGATGGGGCTGAGCCGCTTCTTCATTTCGTGAGGGGGTTCCGCGCCGAAATCCTGTCGGTTCCCCACGATCCCGCGGCGGCGGGGCGGGACGCGATCGTCCATCATGGCGATGGCCTGCTGGTGGAAGAGGATGGGCTGGTCGTCGCGCGCGGCGATTTCGCCGATCTGGCGCCGCGCTTTCCCGGCCTGCCGATCGCGCATTTTCCGGGCCGGCTGATCGTCCCCGGCTTCATCGACGCGCATGTCCATTATCCGCAGATCGATCGCATCGCCGCGCACGGCGAGCAGCTCCTGCAATGGCTGGAGCGGCACATCTTTCCCGCCGAAATGGCCTTCGCCGATCGCGCGCATGCCGATCGCGTCGCCGCCTTCTTCCTCGACGAACTGCTCAGGAACGGCACGACCAGCGCGTTGGTCTTCGCCACCGTCCACGAAGGCTCGGTCGATGCCCTGTTCGAGGCGGCGTGCCAACGGCGGATGCGGATCATCTCGGGCAAGGTGCTGATGGACCTCGGCCCCGAAGGGCTGCGCGACACGCCCGCCACCGGCCGCGCCGAAAGCGAGGCGCTGATCGCGCGCTGGCGGGGGCGCGGGCGGCTCGGCTATGCGGTGACGCCGCGCTTCGCGCTCACCTCGTCCGATGCGCAGCTCGAAATGGCGGGCGCCTTGCTCGAAGCGCATCCCGATGCGCTGCTCCACACTCATCTATCGGAAAACCGGGCCGAGATCGAAGCGGTCGCCGCGCGCTTCACCGCCGCCGCCGATTATCTCGACGTCTACGATCGCTTCGGCCTCGTCGGCGCGCGATCGGTATTCGCGCATGGCGTCCATCTCTGCGCGCGCGAGCGCGATCGGCTGCGGGCGAGCGGGGCGGGGATCGCACATTGCCCGACCAGCAACCTGTTCCTCGGCTCGGGCCTCTGCGATCTCGCCGGCCTCGCCGATATCAAGCTCGGCCTCGGCAGCGATATCGGCGCGGGCACGACGCTGTCGCTGCTCGCCACGATGGGGGAGGCGTATCGCGTCGCGCAATTGCGCGGGCAGTCGCTCGATCCGTTCCGCGCGCTCCACCTCGCCACCGCCGGGGGCGCGCGCCTGCTCGGCATCGCCGATCGCGTCGGCGCGCTGGAGCCGGGGCAGGAGGCCGATTTCGTCGTGCTCGATCCGCGCGCGACACCTTTGCTCGCGCGGCGGTCGCAGGGTGCATCGCTCGCCGATCTGCTCTTCCTGCTCCAGATCCTCGGCGACGATCGCGCCATCGCCGCGACCTATGTGATGGGCGCCTGCGCGTGGGTGCGCGGGGGCTGAAGCCGCTGCCGTAACACTTGTTGACTTCGGGATCGCCGCCTGGGGGGCTAGAGGCGGCCCAACGAATTCACAAGGTCACCGTCATGGAACAGTTTCACACCACCCACAATTCGGGTTCCTCCTCTAGTATGTTGCTCGGCGTGCTTGTCAGCGTCGCGATGTGGCTGATGCTTGCCACGGCGCGCGCCTATTTCTGAGTTCGGTCGCCGCGCCGATCGAGAAGGGCGTCGGAACCACCCCTCCGGCCGCCCTTCTCACCCATTTCCAACGGAATTGTACCGATGGCGATCCTGGTCCATTAGCGGCTGATGCCGAAGCTCCCGCCTCTGCTTGCAAGTTGCGCGGGCGTGCTTTGCGCGCTGGCCGGGCTCGCGCCCGCCGACGTTGCCGGCGCCGCGCCGGTCGCGCGCATCCCGTTCGAGGCGGCGCCCGATCAGGGCAACTTCCTCTACAAGGTCCAGCGCGGCGATACGATGAAGTCGATCGCCGGCCGTTATCTGTTGCGCGCGGGCGATGTCGGCGCGCTGCTCCAGCTCAACCGAGGTGCCGATGCGAACCGGCTGACCCCCGGCGGCACGATCGTCATTCCGCGCAAGCTGCTGATGGTCGTGCCCGCGCGCGCGGTGCTCGCCGCCTATCGCGGCACCGTCACGCTGGGGCCCAACCGTCCCGCCAAGGTCGGCGCGGTGGTGGTCGAGGGCGCGCGGATCGAAACCGGCGCCAACAGTTCGGCGAGCTTCTCGCTGGAGGATGGCTCGATCGTCACCCTGCCGTCGCAGAGCGTGATCCGCATCGATCGTCTCCGCCTCGTGCTCGCCTCGGGCGAGATGCAGCAGATCTTCCGTCTCGATGACGGGCGCAGCCAATATGCCGTCGCGCCCAATCGCGGCCCGGCCAGCAAGTTCGAGGTGCGCACGCCCGTCTCGGTGTCCGCCGTGCGCGGCACCGAATTCCGTATCGGCGTTGAGCAGAACGGCACGTCCGCGGTCGCCGAGGTGCTCAAGGACAGCGTCGCGGTCAGCGCCGCCGGTGCCGCGATCCTCGTGCCGCAAGGTTTCGGCGCGCGTTCCAGCGCGGAATCGGCGGGCAAGCCCGTCAAGCTGCTGTCGCCGCCGCAGGTGCTGCTGCCGATCTACCATCGGCCCGATGGCTCGCTGGTGTTCAACATCAAGCCGCTGGACAAGGCCGCGCGCTACCGCCTCGAAATCGCGTCCGATCAGGCGTTTCAGGATATCCGGAACGAAGGGCTCAACGAAAAGCCCTACATCATTTTCCCAAGCTCGCCGGTCGGCACCTTCTACGTGCGCGTGACGGCGATCGACGCGAGCGGGCTCGAGGGCCTGCCGCACATCTACCCCTTCGTCTACAACCCGCGCTGATCGTCAAGCGCGGGCGCCGCATGACGGCTCCCACCCACTTCGTCACCCCGGCCTTGGGCCGGGGTCCCGCTGCCTTCTTCGGTAGCCAAATAAGCGGGACCCCGGCTCAAAGGCCGGGGTGACGAACGGCTTTACGCGGCGATGGCGCTTTCCTTAGCGGCTCGGATGGCGGCGTGTGCGTCTTTGCGGATCTTTTGTTTGAGGGTTCGGATGTGTCGGTGCTGCCAGAG
>NZ_CAHJXD010000030.1 GCF_903644055.1 Sphingomonas bacterium
ACGCGCCGAGCGCGAGCAAGGCCGCCAGCGCGAGCCCGCGCATTATCTGGGCGAGACCACCGGCTGGGGCGCGGGAGTCGCCGTGCCCCGCTCGGGAATCCTGGCGTCCGACGCGGCGGGGGCGGCAGCCACGGCGGGCGGAGCGGCGCCGGGATCGACCTCCGCGGCTTCCGGCTTGGGCGGCAATGCACCCGCATCCCCCAAAGGCGTAGGCACCGATTCGGCGGGCGGCATGTCGTCGGCGGGCAGGTCCGCGCCGGCATCGTCCTCCTTGTCGAGGATCTGCGCGCGGCGGCGTTGGAGAAAAGCCGAGCGCGCGGCGGCATAGGGATCGAGGCTGCTGTCGAGGAACGCCTGCCCGCCGCTCTCGATCAGCTCCGATCGCGCGTCGATGACCGAGACCACCCGATAGCCGCGCTTGGCCCAGACCGAAACGTCCGCCTGATTGATCGCGACGTTGACGGGATCGGCATAGGCCGAGATGCCGCTGCCGATCCCGTCGCGCAGCGTCGTCGGACCGAGCAGGGGCAGGACGAGATAGGGCCCGCCATTGACGCCCCAGCGCGCCAACGTCTGCCCCAGATCCTCGGGCGCGGGCTGAATGCCGATCTTGCTGGCATGATCGATCAGCCCGCCGATCCCGACCGTGGTGTTGACGACGAAGCGCTTGAGATTCTGCCCCGCGCGCCTGGTCTTGCCCTGCAACATATTGTTGACGAACGACCAGGGCTCGGTGAGGTTCGAGAAGAAATGCGTGACGCCCTGGCGCACCGGCTTGGGTGCCACCGCGCGATAGACGTTGGTCACCGGGCGCACGACGATCTTGTCGGCGGTCATGTTGATGCCCCAGACCGCGCGGTTGAACTTTTCGAGCGGATCCTTCTCGGCGAGGCGATCCTGACCCGGCACCGTGGCGCATCCGGAAAGCAGGAGCAGCAGCGCGGCGGCGCTGATGGCGGCGCGATGCGCCGGGGGAGCGGCGCGGCGGGCCTGGGGAGCGGCGATCATGGGCCGCGCGGTGCCATAGCGCCCGGGGATCGGCAAGGCCCGTCCCCTTCCTTGACCGCATATAAAGATATCTTTATATCTGAATTTGAGGAGTTTGGATCATGCCCGCGCCGCTTACCATCTTCCGCGCGCTCGCCGATCCGACGCGGCTGCGCATCGTCGCGCTGCTCCGCGAGATGGAGCTTTCGGTGGGCGAGCTCGCGCAGGTGCTGGGCCAAAGCCAGCCGCGCGTCTCCCGTCACGTCAAGATCCTCGCCGATGCGCAACTCTGCGATCGCAGGCGCGAGGGGAGCTGGATTTTCCTCGGGCTCGGCCCCGCCGCCAAGGGCAGCCCGCTGCTCGCCGCGATCGATGGCTGGCACGATGCCGCGCTGGAGCGCTGGACGATCGCCGATGCCGCGCGGCTGGAGGCGGTGCGCGCCGATCGCATGGCGGCGGCAGAGAGCTTCTTCAACGGGCGCGCCGACGAATGGGACGCGATCCGATCGCTCCACGTCGCCGAGGAGCAGGTCGAGCGCGCGATCGCCGCGATGCTCGCCGGCCGCCCCATCGGCCGGCTGGTCGATATCGGCACGGGTACAGGACGGATGATCGAGCTCCTCGGCGGCTTGGCGGAAAGCGCGGTGGGCATCGATCGCAGCCCCGAGATGCTGCGCCTCGCGCGCGCTAAGATCAGCGCATCTGGGCTGCCGCGCGCCGAGCTTCGCCAGGGCGACATGTACGCGCTGCCGATCGAGGATGGCGCGGGCGATACCGTGCTGCTCCACCAGGTGCTCCACTATGCGCAGGCGCCCGCCGCCGCGATCGGCGAGGCGGCGCGGTTGCTCGGGCCGGACGGGCGGCTGCTGATCGTCGATTTCGCCGCGCACGAGCGCGAGGAGCTCAGGGCCAGCGACGCGCATGTTCGCCTCGGTTTCGACGATGGCCAGATCGCGGTGTGGTTCGAAAGCGCGGGGCTGGCGCTCGCCGGCACCGAGACGCTCAGCGGCGGCGAGCTGACGGTAAAACTCTGGCTGGGCGCGCGGCAGGGCGATTCCCGGCATTTGAAGGCGGTGGCGTGATGGCTTTTTCCCTGACCCAGCTTTCGGACGCGCAGAGCGCGCTCGCCGCGCCTTTGTTCGCCGATGTCGCGGGCGATATCGACGTGTCGTTCGAATTCTTCCCGCCCAAGACCGAGAAGATGGAGGAGACGCTGTGGGAGTCGGTCGAGACGCTCGCGCCGCTCGGGCCGCGCTTCGTTTCCGTGACCTATGGCGCGGGCGGATCGACGCGCGAGCGCACGCACCAGACGGTGGCGCGGATCGCGCGCGAGACGAGCATTCCCGCCGCCGCGCACCTCACCTGCGTCGATGCGACCAGGGCCGAGATCGATGAGGTCGCGCGCGAATATTGGGCGGCGGGCGTCCGCCACATCGTGGCGCTGCGCGGCGATCCGCCGCGCGCGGGCGAGCGGTTCGCGACGCATCCCGGCGGCTATGAAAATGCCGCCGATCTGGTGAAGGGCCTCAAGCGGATCGCGCCGTTCGAGGTTTCGGTCGCGGCCTATCCCGAATGCCATCCGGATTCGGAGCATGCCGCCGCCGATCTCGACAATCTCCGCGCCAAGATCGACGCGGGCGCCGATCGCGCGATCACCCAATTCTTCCACGAACCCGAGACCTTCTTCCGCTTCCGCGATGCGGTGGCCAGGACGGGGATCGATGCCGAGATCGTGCCGGGGATCATGCCCGTCTCAACCTTCGCGGCGGTCAAGCGGATGTCGGCGATGTGCGGCACGGCGGTGCCCGACTGGATGGCGCGGCTGTTCGAAGGGCTGGAAGATCATGCCGCCGCGCGCCAGCTCGTCGCCGCGACGATCGCCGCCGAACTGTGCCGCAAGCTCTACGCGGGCGGCGTCCGCCACTTCCACTTCTACACGCTCAACCGCGCCGAGCTGGCCTATGCGATCTGCCATCTGCTGGGCAAGCGCCCGGTGAAGGCGGAAGCCGGCCTGGAGGCGGCGGCGTGAGGCAGATCCTCCCCGGCACGGGGAGGGGGACCAGCCGCAGGCTGGTGGAGGGGGCTCTCCACCGGCGGAACCGAAATTGGAGAGCCCCCTCCACCACTCGCTTCGCGAGCGGTCCCCCTCCCCGTGCCGGGGAGGAACTTTGGAGCTGCCGATGACCCCCTCCCCCGCCGCCGCCACGCTCCGCGCCGAGGCCGCCAAGCGCATCCTGCTCACCGACGGCGCGTTCGGGACGATGATCCAGCGCTACAAATTGCAGGAGGAGGATTATCGCGGCGGGCTCGATCTCGCGCTCGATCAGAAGGGCAACAACGATCTGCTGGTGATCACCCGGCCCGACGTCGTCGATACGATCACGAGGGCCTATCTCGCGGCGGGATCGGACATCGTTTCGACCAACACGTTCAACGCCAACACGATCAGCCAGGAAGATTATGCCGCGGTCCATCTCGTCCGAGATCTGAACCTCGCCGCCGCCAGGATCGCGCGCGCCGCCGCCGACGATTTCGCTACAGCGGGCCGGCCGCGCTTCGTCGCCGGCGCGATCGGGCCGACCAACAAGACGCTGTCGCTCTCCCCCGACGTCAACGATCCCGGCTATCGCGCGATCGATTTCGATACGCTGAAGCTTGTCTACAAGGATCAGACCGCCGCCCTGCTCGATGGCGGGGTGGACTTCATCCTGATCGAAACGATCTTCGATACGCTCAACGCCAAGGCGGCGATCATGGCGGTCAAGGAGGTCGAGCAGGAGCGCGGACGGGAAATTCCGGTGATGATCTCGATGACGATCACCGACATGTCCGGCCGCAACCTTTCGGGCCATTCGGTCGAGGCGTTCTGGAGCACGGTGCGCCATGCCCGGCCGCTGACGATCGGCCTCAACTGCGCGTTCGGCGCGGACCTGCTGCGCCCGCACGTCCAGGTGATCTCGGCGCTCGCGGACACCTTGGTGATGATCTACCCCAACGCCGGCCTGCCCAACGATCTCGGCGAATATGACGAGCAACCCGAGACGACCGGCGGCTTCATCCGCGAATGGGCGGATCAGGGGCTGATCAACATCGTCGGCGGCTGCTGCGGATCGACTCCGCCGCACATCGCCGCGATGGCCGAGGCGGTGAAGGATCACGCGCCGCGCCCGATCCCCGGCAACAAGCCGGTGACGCGGCTGGCGGGCCTCGATCCCTTCGAGATGGCGGCGTGACGAACCCAACGCCGTTCGTGTCGAGCGAAGTCGAGACACGTCGCGCAACGTCCCTCGACTTCGCTCGGGACGAACGGAAGAAACACTGAATGTCCACGTCTCCCACCGCCACCTTCGTCAACATCGGCGAGCGCACCAACGTCACGGGATCGGCGGCGTTCAAGAAGCTGATCATGGCGGGCGATTATGCCAAAGCGGTCGAGGTCGCGCGCGCGCAGGTCGACAATGGCGCGCAGGTGATCGACGTCAACATGGACGAGGGCCTGCTCGATGCGCTCCACGCCATGCCCACCTTCCTCAAGCTGATCGCCGCCGAGCCCGATATCGCGCGCGTGCCGGTGATGATCGACAGCTCGAAGTGGGCGGTGATCGAGGCGGGGCTGAAGTGCGTTTCGGGCAAGCCAATCGTCAATTCGATCAGCATGAAGGAGGGCGAGGCCGAATTCCTCAAATATGCCCGCAAGGTGATGGATTATGGCGCCGCCGTCGTCGTCATGGCGTTCGACGAGGTCGGCCAGGCCGATACGAAAGAGCGCAAGGTCGAGATTTGCGCGCGCGCCTACGAACTGCTGATGGGTATCGGTTTCCCGCCCGAGGACATCATCTTCGATCCCAACGTCTTCGCGGTGGCGACCGGGATCGAGGAGCATGACAATTACGCGGTCGACTTCATCGAGGCGACGCGCGAGATTCGGGCGCGCTGCCCGCACGTCCACATCTCGGGTGGCCTTTCGAACCTCAGCTTCTCATTCCGCGGCAACGAGCCCGTGCGCCGCGCGATGCATTCGGTGTTCCTCTACCACGCGATCCCGGCGGGGATGGACATGGGCATCGTCAACGCCGGCCAGCTCGACGTCTACGACCAGATCGATCCCGCGCTGCGCATCGCCTGCGAGGACGTCATCCTCAACCGCGATCCGCAGGCCGGCGAGCGGTTGGTGGCGCTGGCGGAAAGTTTCCGGGGCACCGACGCCGCCACCGAAAAGGCCGCCGAGGAATGGCGGAGCTGGCCCGTCGCCAAACGGATCGAGCATGCGCTGGTCAAGGGGCTCGACGCATTCGTCGTCGAGGATACCGAGGAAGCCCGCCTGCTGTTCGCACGGCCGATCGAGGTGATCGAAGGGCCGCTGATGGACGGGATGAACGTCGTCGGCGATCTGTTCGGATCGGGCAAGATGTTCCTGCCGCAGGTGGTCAAGTCGGCGCGCGTGATGAAGAAGGCGGTCGCGCACCTGCTGCCCTATATCGAGGCCGCCAAGGAGGTCGGCGCGCGCGCCAAGGGGCGGATCGTGATGGCGACCGTCAAGGGCGACGTCCACGATATCGGCAAGAACATCGTCGGCGTCGTGCTCGCCTGCAACGGCTACGAGATCATCGATCTCGGCGTGATGGTTGCCTGGCCGGACATCCTCAAGGCCGCAAACGAGAATGACGCCGACATCATCGGGCTTTCGGGGCTGATCACGCCTTCGCTCGACGAGATGGTGACGGTGGCGACCGAGATGGGGCGCGCCAGAATGGCGATGCCGCTGCTGATCGGCGGCGCAACCACCTCCAAGGTCCACACCGCGCTCCGGATCGCACCCGCCTATGACGGACCGGTGGTGCATGTGCTCGACGCCAGCCGCGCGGTCGGCGTCGCCTCGACGCTGATGAGCGATACGCAGCGCGATCCCTTCGTGTTGCAGGTCGCCAAGGATTATGCCGCCGTCCGCGCCGCGCGCGAAGGCAAGGGCCAGAATGAGCTGGCGACGCTGGACGAAGCCCGCGCCAACGCCTTCGCCTATGACCCCGGCCAGAAGCCGCCCGCGCCGAGCCGGCCCGGCGTGCATGTGTTCGAGGATTGGCCGCTCGAGGATCTGGTGCCCTACATCGACTGGACGCCCTTCTTCCGCGCCTGGGAGCTGGCGGGCAATTATCCCGCGATCCTCGAAGACCCGATCGTCGGCGAGAGCGCGCGCGGCCTGTGGGCCGACGCGCAGGCGATGCTGGAGACGATCGTCGCGGAGAAATGGCTGACCGCGCGCGGGGTTTGCGGGCTGTGGCCGGCGCGGCGGGAGGGGGACGATGTGCTGGTCTCCCCCCTCCCCTTCAGGGGAGGGGTTGGGGGTGGGGGCGAGCATCGAGCGCTCTCGGCCGGACTTCCCCACCCCGACCCCTCCTCTGAAGGGGAGGGGCTTACGGTCCGCCTCCCTTTCCTCCGCCAGCAGGTGAAGAAGCGCGAGGGGCGCGCGAACATGTGCCTCGCCGATTTCGTCGCGCCGCAGGACGATTGGCTGGGCGGTTTCGCGGTCTCGATCCACGGCATCGATCCGCACATTGCGCGCTTCAAGGCCGAGCATGACGATTATCGCGACATCCTGCTCAAGGCGCTCGCCGATCGCTTCGCCGAGGCGTTCGCCGAGCGGCTGCACAAGCATGTCCGCACCGACCTGTGGGGCTATGCGGCGGGCGAGCAACTGACCAGCGAGGCGCTGGTACGCGAGCAATATCGCGGCATCCGCCCCGCCCCCGGCTACCCCGCCTGCCCCGATCACAGCCTCAAGCCGATCCTGTTCGATCTGCTCGACGCGACTGCGGCGACGGGCGCGACGCTGACCGAGGGCAGCTTCGCGATGCTGCCGACGGCGGCGGTCTCGGGCTTCTATTTCGGCCATCCCGACAGCCAATATTTCGGCGTGGCGCGGATCGGGCGCGATCAGCTTGCCGATTATGCGCAACGGCGCGGCGTCGATCCCGATACCGCCGAGCGCTGGCTCCGCCCCAACCTCGATTGAGGGAGCCGATCGCGCGGGCCGGGGGTTGAGCCCGCGAGGAGATCGACGATGAGCGAAGACAGACGCGGACGCGACAATCGCGGCATGCCCGCCGGCGAGCATGACGGCGAGGCGATCGGCAGCGGCAGCGGTGCCGGCGGCGGTGGCGCGCCCGAGGATATCGACAGCGATTCGGCGGCGGGCGGCGGCTCGGACTTGATGCCGCGTGCCGGCAAGCCGCCCGCCGAGGGTGCGGACGCTCCAAGCCACGGCAGCCGCTGACGCGCCTTGAACTGGTCGCCGCTGACGCTAAGGCGCGGCGATGGACGATGCCGCAATTGCCGAATGGACGCGCGACGCGCTGGGCCACACGCCCGCCGACCCCGCGCTGTTCCGCCGCGCGCTGACGCACAGCAGCCATGGCGGCGCCGATTATGAGCGGCTCGAATTTCTCGGCGACCGGGTGCTCGGCCTGAGCATCGCGACCGCGCTCTACGAGCGCTTCCCCGATGAGGCCGAGGGCCAGCTTTCGATGCGCCTCAACGCGCTGGTCAGCGGCGAGACCTGCGCCGAGATCGGCCATGCGATCGGCATCCCCGAGATGATCCGCCTCGGTCGCCAAGCGCGCGACGATGGCGCGCAGACCAGCAGCAACGTCATCGGCGACGTCGTAGAATCGGTGATCGGCGCGCTCTATCTGGAGGGCGGGCTGGCCACCGCCGAACGCTTCGTGCTTTCCACGTGGGAGGATCGCCTCCAGACCGTGACAGCCGTCCCGCGTCATCCCAAGTCGCAGTTGCAGGAATGGGCCGCCGCCAACCGTTGCAAGCCGCCCGCCTACACCCTGACCGAGCGCCACGGCCCCCACCATGCGCCGCGCTTCACCGTGATGGTCGAGGTCGCGGGGCGCGGCGGCGGATCGGCGACCGCCGAGGGGCTTTCGAAGCAGGAGGCGGAGACCGAGGCGGCGGCGGCGCTGCTCGCGCAGCTCGCATGACCCGGCGCTGCGGCCTCGTCGCCGTCCTCGGCGCGCCCAACGCGGGCAAATCCACCTTGGTCAATGCGCTCGTCGGGCAGAAGGTGGCGATCGTCAGCCCCAAGGCGCAGACGACGCGCGCGCGGCTGATGGGCATCGCGATCGCGGGCGAGGCGCAGTTGCTGCTCGTCGACACACCCGGGATCTTCGAGCCCGAACGTCGCCTCGATCGCGCGATGGTCGCCGCCGCGTGGGGCGGCACCGAGGGCGCGGACCTGATCGCGCTGGTGATCGACGCCAAGGCCAAGTTCGCCAGCCGCACGCGCGCGCTGGTCGATGCGGTCGCGCGGCGGCCCGAGCCCAAGATCGTCGTGCTCAACAAGGTCGATGCCGCGCCCAAGGAGGCGCTGCTGGGTCTCGCAGCCGAGCTTCAGGCGATGCTCGATCCCGAGGAAATCTTCATGATCTCCGCGTTGAGCGGCGACGGCGTGGCGGGATTCAAGCAGGCGCTCGCCGGGCGCGTGCCCGAGGGGCCGTGGCATTTTCCCGAGGATCAGGTCTCCGATGCCACCGATCGCATGCTAGCCGCCGAGGTGACGCGCGAGCAGCTCTACCTCCAGCTCCACGCCGAGCTGCCCTACGCCAGCGCGGTCGAGACCGAGAAATATGAGGAGCGCAAGGACGGCTCGGTCGCGATCCACCAGCAGATCCGCGTCGCGCGCGAGACGCAGAAGGCGATCATCGTCGGCGCGCGCGGCGCACGCCTCAAGGAGATCGGATCGCGGGCCCGCGCGGAGATCGGCGATCTGCTCGGCCGCAACGTCCACCTCTTCCTCCACGTCAAGGTCGATCCACGATGGGAAGAGGATCGGGGCCTCTACCGCGACATCGGCCTGGAGTGGGTCGACTGAAGGACGGCGGCGAGGCCGGACCGGCATGGATTGCGGGCCGATCGAAACGGGCGCACACTCTGCTTTGAACCCGGCCGTGACCGGAGATTGGGGAGACGACCGATGCGCATCCTGCTACAGGCGCTGCTGGCGCTCGCCGCCACGGCGAGCCCGCAATCGCCAGCTCCCCAGCCGCCCACCGCCGCCGTGGACGAGAGCGAGACCTTCGCGGCCATGCAGGATAGCGCGTCGCGCATGACGCTTCCCGCGCATATCAACGGCCGCGGCCCCTACCGCTTCACGATCGATACCGGCGCCGACCGCAGCGTGATTTCCGATCGGTTGGCGAGCGAGCTCGGCCTCGCGTTCGGCTCCGGAGCGACCGTATACGGCATCGTCGGCCCGGAGGCGGTCGCGACGGTGGCGCTCGACAAGCTGCGCATCGGCCGGCGCGAGCGGCGCGACATCAGCGCGCCCGTATTGCCGCAGGGCGCGCTGGGCGCGTCCGGCTTCATCGGGCTTGATGCGCTGGCGGACGAAAGCGTGCTGTTCGATTTCAAGCGCAACCGCGTGACGATCGCGCGCTCTGCCCAGGAGGCGATGGTCGGCGAAGCCGATACGATCGTGGTGATGGGCAAGAGCCGCTTCGGCCAGTTGATCCTCACCGACGCGGGCATCGCGCACACCAAGGTCTATGCGATCATCGATACCGGCGCGCAGAATACGATCGGCAATCTCGCGCTGCGCCGGCTGATGGGCCGGACGGGGCCGCTGGAAGATCGTGGCGGACGGATCATCGGCGTGACCGGCGCGTCGCTTCCCGCCGAAGCGGGGTCCGTACCCCTGATCCGCATCGGCACGATGCGGTTGCAGAACATGCCGGTATCCTATGCCGATATCGCGACCTTCCGGAAGTTCGGCGTCGATCAGCGGCCCGCGATCCTGATAGGGATGGACGTCCTGCGCGGGTTCGAGCGCGTGGTGGTGGATTTCCGGCGGCGCCAGGTGCGTTTCCACGTCGGCGAAGGGCCGCTCGCGCAAAGCTCCTGATCGCAGGGAACTTGGGCAACGCCAACCGGTTGAATCGCCTTCGCAACGAAAGTTATCGACATGGCGGCGCGGGCATATTGGCAAGGGCAGATCCGGCTGGCGCTCGTCTCGATCCCGGTCGAAATCTATTCGGCGACGCGCAGCGGCGCGAGCGTGGCGTTCAACCAGATCCACGAGCCTTCGGGCAAGCGCATCAAATATGAGAAGGTCGCCCCCGGCATCGGCCCGGTCGATCCCGAGGAGATCGCCAAGGGCTTCGAATATGAAAAGGGCAAATATGTCCTGGTCAGCGACGAGGAGATCGAGAGCGTCAAGCTGGAGAGCAAGAAGACGCTGGAGCTGACCCAGTTCGTCGACTTCGGCGAGATCGACGCCATCTATTACGACAAGCCTTATTACGTCGTGCCCGCCGACGATCTCGCCGAGGAAGCGTTCATCGTGCTGCGCGAGGCGCTGCGCCAGGCGAAGAAGATCGGGCTCGGGCAACTGGCGTTGCGGGGCCGCGAATATGTCGTCAGCCTCAAGCCGTGCGGGCGGGGCATGGTGCTGGAGACGCTGCGTTATTCGGATGAGGTCAACAAGGCCGCCAATTTCTTCCGCGACATTCCCGATCAGAAGCCCGAGGCCGATCTGCTCGATCTCGCCACGACCCTGATCGACAAGAAAAGTCACAAGTTCGACGCCGGCGACTTTCACGACCGCTACGTCGATGCGCTCAAGGAACTCATCGAGCGCAAGCGCAAGGGCAAGACGCTCGAAGTCGAGGACGAGGCCCCCGATCCGTCGCGCGGCTCGAACGTCGTCGATCTGATGGCCGCGCTCAAACGATCGCTGGAAAAGCCCGGCGCCGCCAACGACGATGGCGGCAAGGCGCCGGCGAAGCCACCTGGAGCGAAGAAGGCGCCAGCCAGAAAGACGCCGGCCAAGAAGCGAGCCGTGGGGTGAACCTTCCTACCGGCCGTCATCCCAGCGAAAGCTGGGATCTCGGAAAACAAGCCCGCGCTCTATGCGACGAGATCCCAGCTTTCGCTGGGATAACGGTGTTCTAGTGGTCGATCCGCGCGATCCGCTCGCCACCTACAACGCCAAGCGCGACTTCCAGCAGACCGCCGAGCCCTCCGGCAAGCTGGGAAAGCAGGCGGGCAATATCTTCATGGTCCAGAAGCATGACGCGACGCGGCTGCACTGGGATTTCCGGCTCGAACTCGATGGGGTGCTCAAGAGCTGGGCGGTGACTCGCGGCCCTTCGCCCGATCCCGAAGACAAGCGCCTCGCGGTGCGTACCGAAGACCATCCGATGGCCTATGCGACGTTCGAGGGCACGATCCCCAAGGGCCAATATGGCGGCGGCACGGTGATGCTGTGGGACGAGGGGACGTGGGAGAGCCTGCCGGGCAAGGATCCGCGCAAGACGATCGAGGAGGGCCATCTCCACTTCTTCCTGCATGGGCAACGCATGAAGGGCGAATGGCTGATGATCCGCCTCAAGCCACGTGGCAAGGAGAAGCACGAAAACTGGCTGCTGCGGAAGATCGAAGACGAACATGCCGGCGGCAGCGGCGATCTCGTCGATCTCGCGCTGACCTCGGTCGCGACGGGGCGGACGATGGTCGAGATCGCCGAGGGCAAGGACGGCAAACGCGAGTGGCGGTCGAAAAAGGGCGATGCGGTTCATTCGGCGGAGATTACCGCCCCAACAATCTCGTCATCTCCGCGAAAGGGGGGACCGAAGTCGACGGATGCAACCGCGACCGAGGCTGGACCGGATTCCCGCCTGCGCGGAAACGACAAAGAGAAAAAGCGTGGGAAGGGGCTACCCCTTCCCGCGTTCCGCGAGCTCCAGCTCTGCACGCTCGTCGATCATGTCCCCACCGGATCGGGCTGGCTGCACGAGGTGAAATATGACGGTTATCGCCTGCTGCTCGCGGTCGGCGGCGGCAAGGCGAAGACCTTCACGCGCACCGGGCTCGACTGGTCCGATCGCTTCGCACCGATCGTCGCGGCCGCCGCCGCGACGATCCCCGGCGCGGCGCTGATCGACGGTGAGGTCGTGGCGCTCGACAGCGCGGGGCGGCCGAGCTTTCAGGCGTTGCAGGCGAGCCTCAAGGATGGCGGCGGCACGCTCGCCTTCTTCGCCTTCGATCTGATCGAGGAGGAGGGCGAGGATCTCGCCGCGCTTCCCAACATCGCGCGCAAGCGGCGGCTGGAAGCGCTGCTGAAGGGCGTACCCGCGCCGATCCATTATTCCGAGCATGTCGAAGGACAGGGCGAGAAGCTGTTCGCCGGCATCTGCGCGCAGGGGCTGGAGGGCGTCGTCTCGAAGCGCGCCGACGCGCCCTATCGGGGCAAACGAACGCAGAGCTGGCTCAAGATCAAATGCCTCCACCGCCAGGAATTCGTGATCGTCGGCTGGACGCCCAGCGACAAGGGACGCGGATTCCGCTCGCTGCTGCTCGGGCTGCATGAGGGGGGCACGCTGCGCTACGCCGGCAAGGTCGGCACGGGCTTTTCCGCCGCGACGATCGATGCGCTGATGGCCAGGCTGGCACCGCTCGAACACAAGACCGCGACGGTCAAGGCGCCGCGCGCCGCCGTCCGGGGGGCGCATTGGGTCGCGCCGAAGCTGGTCGCCGAGGTCGCCTTCGCCGAATTCACCGACGAGGGCGTGCTGCGGCATGCCAGCTTCCTCGGCCTGCGCGAGGACAAGCCCGAGGGCGAGGTGATCGAGGAGAAAGCCGCGAAGGTCGAAAGCGTCACCAATGCGGCGGCGAAATCGCCGGTCACCATCACCAACCCCGATCGAATCATCTATCCCGAAAGCGGCATCACCAAGGGCCAGCTCGCCGATTATTACATCCGCCTCGCCGACCCCCTGCTCGAATGGCTCGCCGACCGCCCGGTCAGCCTCGTCCGCTGCCCGCAGGGACGCGCCAAGCATTGCTTCTTCCAGAAGCATGACGCGGGCAGCTTCGGCGACGCGGTCCGGCAGGTCCCGATCCGCGAGAAGGACGGGCATGACGAGCCGTATCTCTACGTCGACGATGCCAAGGGCGTGCTGACCTGCGTCCAGATGGGCGCGATCGAGCTGCACGGCTGGGGATCGAAGGTCGCGGATGTCGAGAAACCCGATCGGCTGGTATTCGATCTCGATCCCGACGAAGGGCTGGGTTTCGCCGAGGTGCGCGACGCCGCGCGTCAGTTGCGGGAGATCCTCGGCGAGATGGGGCTGGCGAGCTGGCCGATGCTGTCCGGGGGCAAGGGCGTGCATGTCGTCGTGCCGCTCGATGCGAGCCGGGCATGGCCCGAGGTCAAGGATTTCGCCAACCGCTTCGCGCTCGCCATTTCCGAGGCGCATCCCGAGCGCTTCACCGCCAACATGAAGAAGGTCGAGCGCAAGGGCCGCATCTTCCTCGATTGGCTGCGCAACCAGCGCGGCGCGACCGCGGTGCTGCCCTATTCGGCGCGCGCGCGGCCCGGTGCGCCGGTGGCGGCGCCGATCGCCTGGGACGAGCTGGACGATTGCGAGAGCGGTGGCCGCTTCACGATCCTCGACGCCGACGCGTTGCTCAAGCGCGCGGCATCGAAGGCGCTCAAGGGCTGGGGCATCGCCGATCAGGCATTACCGGAGCTGTAGAGCCGCCGTCCCCTTCCCCCGGCGAAGGCTGGGGTCTATCTCTCAATCCTGCGCTGGCATGACGGGATTACTCAATGCGCGCGGAGGAAATCGGCAAGATAGTCCGCCCATTTCGAACGATCGTGGAACGCGGTCTCTGCGGGAACTGCCGCTCCGGCCGCTGCCTGCAAAGCCGCCGCTTCATCACCCAGCCTCTCGATCGCCTGGCGCAACGCGACGGCATCGTTCGGCGGCGTCACCAGAACCGCCTCGCGATCCTCGACATATTCGATCGTGCCTTTCGAGAAGCTGGTAACCAGTGGCACTCCCAGCAATTTGGCGCAGACCAAGGTGAGGTGGCCGCAGCACGTCTCCTCGTCGCGCAACGGCACCAGGACCCCGAGACTGTCCACCGCGATCCGCCAGGTTCGATCGAACGGCAGGTTGGAAAGCACCTGCACGCCATCGGGCAGGGTCAGCCCGGTAAGGCTGTGCGGCCGTGCGACGATGATCGCGTCGATCCCCCTGGGGCGCCGCGCCAGCGCGTCCAGCAACGTGCCGAAGTCGCGCCCTTCGCCGCCGATCGCGCAGACATAGGGGCGCCGCGGCGGCGGTCCGGGTGGCGCGATCGCGGGCGCCTCCTGCGTCCAGATCACGGGTTTGATCTTCGCGGGGTCGATACCGAACGTGCGCGCGTACAGATCGCGCTCGTAAGCGGCGAAAGGCGTGAACTGCGTGACACCGGCGAAGCTCCGCGCCAGCCACGCGCGGCGCGCGCCGTTCGGCAAGGTGGTGAAATTGAAGGCGAACGCCAGATGCGCCGGATGCTTGCGCGCCAGCGTCAGCGCATTGGCGACCGCTCCGGTCATCAGCGGCAGCCCCGAGATGACGATCGACCGATCGCCGGCGGCGCGCGCGGCCTGCCATGCGGCGCGGTATCGCGATAGGCGCGGGCGGGTGATCCGCCGCTCGATCGCGGTGGCGGGAAGTCCGCTCAGCCGCACCCATTCGACCGGCCCGGCGCGATCCTCCAGATCGATGAAGCGATCGTCGGTCGGCGTGATATCCGGCGCATAGACGATGCGCCGGGGGAGCATCAGTAGCCCATCAGCGACAATACTTCGCGCCGCGAACGCTCGTCGTCGCGGAAGACGCCCATCATCCGGCTGGTCGTCATACCGACGCCATGGACGCGCACGCCGCGCCCGGTCATGCAGCCATGCTGCGCCTCGATCACCACCGCGACGCCCTGCGGATGAAGATGATCCCAGATGCAATCGGCGACCTCGGCGGTAAGCCTCTCCTGCACCTGTAACCGTTGCGCATAGCCATGCAGCACGCGCGCCAGCTTGGAGATGCCGACGACGCGGTCGCTCGGCAGATAGGCGATCGCCGCTTTGCCCACGATCGGTGCCATATGATGCTCGCAATGCGACTGGAACGGAATGTCCCTGAGAAGAACGATCTCGTCATAGCCGCCCACCTCCTCGAACGTACGATCGAGGTGCTGCGCGGGATTTTCCTTATAGCCCTGGCAATATTCGGCCCAGGCGCGCGCCACGCGCTTGGGCGTATCGAGCAGGCCTTCGCGCGAGGGATCGTCGCCGCTCCATCGGATCAAGGTGCGGATCGCATCGGCGACTTCGGTGGGCACCGGCAGCTTGCCCGGTCTGTCGTCCGGCTCGATCGTCCCGCTCACACGCCTCTCCAACTTTATCGACCAATATTTTCAGGGTGGTGCCCCTGGCCGGGCTCGAACCAGCACTCCTTGCGGAATCCGATTTTGAGTCGGACGCGTCTACCAATTCCACCACAGGGGCAACATGGTGCCTGCTAGCCGAGCGATCGGCCCGTCGCAACCGATCGCGGATTATCGACGTAGACGAAAGCGGCGACGCCCGAGGCGAGCGCCGTTTCGATGCGGAGGTAGGCGTCGTCTCATAGGTATCGGCGATAGCGCGTTCACGGCCGGTGAGCAGGATCACGCGCGCGGCGCCTGGCGGCGATAGCTCAGCGCCTCGGCGATATGGATGCGCCCCACGGCCTCGCTCCGCGCGAGATCGGCGATCGTCCGCGCGACGCGGAGCACGCGATGATAGCCGCGCGCCGAAAGCCCCATCGCCTGCGCGGCCTGCGCGAGCAATTTGCGGCCGGGCTCGTCGGGCGCCGCGACCATATCGAGCAGATCGCCATCGGCTTCTCCGTTGGTGCGGACCCCCTGCCCCTGGTAGCGCGCGGTCTGCACGCCGCGCGCTTCGGCGACGCGCGCGCGGACTTCGGCGGACCCCTCGGCGGGCGGGGGCAGCACCAGATCGGCGGCGCTCACCGCCGCGACCTCGACGTGGAGGTCGATGCGATCGAGCAAAGGACCGGAGACCTTCGCCTGATAATCGGCGGCGCAGCGCGGCGCGCGGCTGCACGCCTGCGCCGGATCGCCGAGGTGGCCGCAGCGGCAGGGGTTCATCGCCGCGATCAACTGGACGCGCGCCGGAAAGGTGACGTGGCCGTTGGCGCGCGCGACCGAGACCTTCCCCGCCTCCAAGGGCTGGCGCAGCGAATCGAGCACCGCGCGCTGAAATTCGGGCAGTTCGTCGAGGAACAGCACGCCGAGGTGCGCGAGGCTGACCTCGCCGGGCCTCACCTTAAGCCCGCCGCCGACCAGCGCCGCCATCGATGCGCTATGGTGGGGGCTGCGGAACGGCCGCGTCGCCGAAAGCCGCCCGCCCTCCAGCGTGCCGGCGACGCTGGAGACCATCGAGACCTCCAGCGCCTCGGCGGGCGTCAGCGGCGGCAGGATGCCCGGCAGGCACGCCGCCATCAGCGACTTGCCCGCGCCCGGCGGGCCGATCATCACCAGATTGTGCCCGCCCGCCGCGGCGATCTCCAGCGCGCGCTTGGCGCTCTCCTGGCCCTTGACCTGCGCGAGATCGGGGCCGTGGGAGGCGCGCTCCGCCACGCCCTGCTCGGGCTGCGGCAGGCTGCGCAGGCCCCGGAAATGATCGAGCAGCGCCATCAGATCGGGCGCGGCGACCACCTCGATCGTTCCCGCCCACGCGGCTTCGGCGCCTTGCGCTGCGGGGCAGACGAGGCCGAGGGTCCGCTCCGAGGCGTGCAGCGCCGCGAGCAGCACGCCGGGCGCGGGCGCGATCCGCCCGTCGAGCCCGAGTTCGCCGACCACGACATAGGCGCTCAGCGTCTCGGCATCGATCACCCCCATCGCACCGAGCAGCGCCAGCGCGATCGGCAGATCGTAATGCGATCCTTCCTTGGGCAGATCGGCGGGGGAGAGATTGACGGTGATCCGCTTGGGCGGCAGCGCGAGGCCGATCGCCTGTAGCGCGCCGCGCACCCGCTCGCGGCTCTCGCCCACCGCCTTGTCGGCGAGGCCCACCACCACGAACGACGGCACGCCCGGAGCCACCTGCACCTGTACCTCGACCGCGCGCGCCTCCAGCCCCAGAAAAGCGACCGTCGATACCAGCGCGACCATGTGATTCAGCGACCCCCCCTCGTCGTCCCGGCGAAGGCTGGGCGACGAGGATGTAGCGAGCCGCCGCCGAATCTGTCGAGCCCGCTTGTCGCGCGGCGGTCTCGACGCCATCTTCGCGGCATGGCCGCTTCCCGACATCGCTGGCGCGTGCCGCTTCTCATTCTCGGCGGGCTGCTTGTGGCCCTGGCCCCCGTCGTCGGCCTGTTGCCGGGGCCGGGCGGCATCTTCCTGTTTGCGGGCGGCCTCGTGCTGCTGCTGCGCAATTCGGCCTGGATCAAGCGCCATTATGCCCGGCTGACGCGGAAATATCCCAGGCTCGGACGGATCAGCAACCGGGCGCTGCGCCGGGAAAGCGCGCGCCGGCGGCGGCTGCGCGATGCCCCGGCGCCGGGCGTGCCCGATTGACTTCGGTGCTTACCCTGCTATCGGCGCGGCATTGATCGGCCGCCGCCTGCCCGGCGGCCTTTTGCGTTGCGGGCCGGCCCCGTGGCGCGGACTTGAGGATAGAGCGAATGAAGCGGACCTTCCAGCCGAGCAATCTTGTACGCAAGCGGCGCCACGGCTTCCGTTCGCGCAGCGCAACGGTCGGCGGCCGCAAGGTGCTCGCCGCCCGCCGTGCGCGCGGCCGCGCCAAGCTTTCCGCCTGAGCGCAGAGCC
>NZ_CAHJXD010000031.1 GCF_903644055.1 Sphingomonas bacterium
CCCGGGAGCGCCGCCGACCGCGCCGCTGTTCGCGCAGCCCGACGCCGCGTCCCGGCTGCGCGGCGGATTTCCGGCGGAGCTGATCGGCATCGTCGGGCGGATCGCAGTCGATCCGCAGGCGATGCTGCGGCTGGCGGACGGCGGCCTGCGCACGATCGCGATCGGCGAGACGATCCAGGGCTGGACGCTGGCGGCGATCACCGCCGATCGGGTGCTGTTCCGGCGCGGGGGCGAGGAGCGGACGCTGGTGCTGCCGGCGGGTTCTTAGAGGCTGTCGTGTTGACGTTGATCTCGTCACCCCGGCCTTGAGTCGGGGTCCCGCTGCTTGGCCGACGCTGAGGAAGAAGCGGGACCTCGGCTCAAGGCCGGGGTGACGGTTCAGCTCCAAGGACAGACCCCAGCGCGTCTCAATAGACGCCGCGAATCTCCAGGGGCAGGCGCGCCTTGGGCGGCTCGAGCAGCAGGCTGGTGCGATCGGACAGGCCATATTCGGAACTGCGCAGCCGCAGATATTTGCCGTCCGCCGCCGTCGAGACCTCGGCAGCCGTGCGCAGGATCGTCGGGCGGAGGAAGACGAACAACGTCCGCCGCGTCTGCTGGAGCTGGCGGCTCTTGAAGAGCGGGCCGATCAGCGGAACGTCGCCGAGCACGGGCACCTGCGTCTTGCTGTCCGTGCGATCGTCGGAAATCAGCCCGCCGAGCACGATCGTCTGGCCGTCGTCGGCGAGGACGGTGGTCTGGATCGCGCGGCGGTTGGTGACGAGATCGGCGGCGCCCGTCACCGCGCCGACCAGCGAGGAGACTTCCTGACTGACGTCGAGCCTGATCGTATCGCCTTCGTGGACGCGCGGGATGATGCGCAAAGTAAGGCCGACGTCCTGCCGCTCGATCGTCGTGAACGGCGCGGTGGTGCCGCCCGCCAGCGTGGAATAGCTGCCCGTGCGGAAGGGGACGTTCTGGCCGACGACGATCTGCGCGGGCTGGTTGTCCAGCGTGGTGATGCTGGGGGTGGAGAGCAGATTGGCCTTGGAAGAGCTCGCCAGTGCCTGGACGAGGATCTGGAAATCGCCGCCGCCGATCGCGGCGGTGATGCCGCTGGCGGCGGCGAGGCCGCCGATCGGCGCGCCCAGCGCGGTGAGCACGCTGGTGATCGACGGGCCGATGTTGGTGAACGAACTGATCGCGCCCGTGCGATGGGGCAGATCCTTGCCGATGCCGAACTGGATGCCCAGCGCCTCCGCCTTGTCCCCGAACACCTCGACGATCGCGGCTTCGATCATCACCTGCGGGCGGCGCACGTCGAGCTGATCGATCAGCGGCTGCAATTGCGCGATCGCGGCCGGCGAGCCGCGCACGACGATCGCGTTGAGCTCCGGCGAGGCCTGCACCGCCAGATCGGGGGTCGAGAAACCCGTGGACTGCCCCGAACCGCCCGACGAGGAGGATTGCATCGGGAAGGTCGATCCCCCGCCGCTGCCGCCCGCGGTGATCGCGCCGAGCGCGCTGTTGCCGCTGGAGGTGGTGCCGTTGTTGCTGACGAGCGGGTTCGACGTGCCGAAGCCCTGCGATCCCGTCGCCGAGGTGCCGATATTGCCCGCGCCGATCATCGGCTCGGAAAGCGTGCGCGCGACGGGGTTGTTCGATTGTCCCTGGCCGCCGAGCAGCCCGCTCAGCACCTGGGTCACCGATTCGGCATCGGCCTGCTTCAGGCGAAAGACGCGCATCGTCGGCGTGGCGCCGCCGGGGCGATCGAGCTGTATCGCCATCCGCCGCGCGTCGGCGACCGCGCTGGGCGAGCCGCGCACGAGGATCGAATTGCCCCGCTCGTCGATCGCGACGCGCGGGCCGTTGTCGCCCTCGCCATAGAGCGCGCGGATCGCCGCGCCGACATCCTTGGCACTGGCGACACGGAGCTGGATCGTCGCGAAGCTCTGCCCGCCGCCGCTGTCCAGCGCCGCGGCCAGCCGCTCGATCCGCGCGATATTGTCGGCATAATCGGTGACGACGATCGCGTTGGGATTGGTCAGCGCCTCGAGGCTGCCGAACTGCGCGATCAACGGTCGGAAGATGCGCGCGGCGGTTTCGGGCGCGACGTTGCGCAGGCGGATCAGCCGCGTCGTGACGGGGCCGGCGGCGATGCTGGCGGGCTCGCGCACGGCATCGGCCTGCGGCACGATCCGCCACGCGCGCCCGGCCTTGACCGCGGTGAAGCCGTGGACGCGCAGCACCGACTGGAACAGCTCCCACACGCCCTGCGCGCTGAGCGGGGTCGCCGAAGTGACATTGACCGTGCCGCGCACCTGCGGATCGAGGATCAGGGTGCGGCCGGTGAGCCGCGAAATCTGTTCGGCGACCGCGGCGATCTCGACATCGTGCATGTTGACGACGATGTCGCCGGCCTGGCCCGCGATCGGTGGCGCGGCGGGCGCGGCGGGCACCTGGGCGAGCGTGGGGGCGGCGAGGAGCGCGCCGAGCAGGAGCAGGCGGGACGTCATTTGAGCGGCACCGACAAGGCGACCTGCTGGCCGCCGCGCGATACCACCACCTGCACGTTGCCGTCCGCCAGCAGCGTCTGTAGCGCTGTGGGATTTTGCATCAGATCGGTGGCGGGCGCGCCGTTGATCCGCTGGATGACGTCGCCCGGCTGCAACCCCGCGCCGCGCGTGCGATCGGTCGCCTGGGTGATGTGGAGGCCGTCGCTGGCGATCGTCGCCCCGAGCGATCCCAGCAAGGCGGAGGGGCCGGCGGGGGGAGCCGGCGGTGCCGTTGGCCCTGGCACCGGCACCGCTATCGCCATCGACGCGGACGGTGAAGGACCGGAAGCCGTGGGCGCCGCCGCTCCGCCGCTGCGATCGGGGAAGCCGAGCATCTGCCTGCCGCCCCCGCCGACGAGCATGAGATGATCGGCAGCGATCGATTCGATCGTCCCGGAGCCGACCTGCTGGCCCACGTAGAAAGCGGCGGGCGCCGCACCGCCGACCGAGATGAGCGCCGAAGACGCGGATTGCGGAATGGCGAGCAGGATGCCGCGCAGCACCAGGCTCTGGTCGGCCGATGCGGTCGCGGAAGCCGGCGCGGCGATCGAGGTGCCGAACGGCGCGAGCGCGATCAGCGGCTGGACGTCGATCGGGCGAACCGCACGCGCCGCGACGGGGGCCGCGCCGAACCGCTGGCCGGGATCCCCCG
>NZ_CAHJXD010000032.1 GCF_903644055.1 Sphingomonas bacterium
GCCCGCAACGGGCGAGCAGCGCGTTGACGCGCGCGAGGCCGTCCTGCCGTGGACGGGCGAGCAGGAAGGCGAGCGGCTCGGGCAGGAAGCGCAGGACGACAAGGAGGAGCAGGCCAGCCGCGACCGCACCGGCGAGAAAGACCGCAGGCCAGCCGTACAGCCTCAGGAACAGCGCGGCGGCGAGCCCACCGACCAGCCCGCCGAGCGGATAGCCCATCGCCATCAGCGCCAGCGCCAGCGATCGCCGCCGGGCGTTGGCGAATTCGGCGGCGAGCGGATTGATGACCGCGACCATCGCGCCGATCCCGAGCCCGGTCAGAACGCGCCACGCCACCAGTTGCGGCAGCGAATGCGCGAACGCCGAGAGCAGCATGCCCGCCGCCATCAGCACTAGGCTGGCGAGCACCATCCGCCGCCGCCCGACCATATCGGCAAACGGCGCGAGCCCGAGCGAGCCGAGCGCCATGCCGGCGAGTCCCGCCGACAGCAGCACGCCCAGCGCCGCCTTGCCGATGCCCCAGTCGATCGCGATCGCCGGCGCGGCGAAGGTGACCGACAGCACGTCATAACCGTCGAGCGCCGACAGCGCGATCGTGACCGCCACCGCCGCGATCTGCGCGCGCGCCATCGGCGCCGCGTCGAAGCGGGCGCGAAGATCGGACGCAGCGGCGGCCGCCATCAGGCGGTGACCGCCTCCGGACGGACGGCCGCGAACGGCTCCGCATCCGTTTCGTAATTGTGGACGAAGTCGTGCGGCACTTCGGGGCCCCAGTTGGCCAGGCTGTCCGCCATCTCGTAATTGGTCGGGGTCCACAGTGCGTAATCATCGATATGGTCCATGTCCGAATAATATTCGAACCAGCTCCCCCACGGATCCTGGATGTAATGGAAGAAGTTCGAGCCGATGGTGTGCCGCCCGAACCCCCAATCGCCGCGCCCCGCCTTCGCCAGCAATGCGCGGCCGCCGCGGCCGACCTCGTCCGGATCGTTGACCTGGAAGCTGCCATGGTGAAAGCCGATCCCCGGCGACTTGGCGAAGGCGACGACGTGATGATCGCTGTCCCGCCGCGCGCAGCAGAAGGCGATGATATCCTGCGCGCGATCGGCGAGCCCCATGCCGAGCGCGTCGGTCATGAAGGCGACGCTGGCAGGCACGTCGGGGCTGAACACGAGGATATGGCCGAGCCGGAGCGGACGGACCGGCGCATAGGAGGCGCTGGGCAGCACCGCCGAGCGGCGCTTGCGCACCGTGAGGCCGGGGCTGTTGATCTGAAACGGCTCGGCAGCCGCGAGCTCGGGATCGGCGGGGTGATCGGACAGGTGGATCAGCATGCCGTGCGGATCCTCGACCCACAGGCCATTGTCCTCGAACCCCTGCGGGGCGGGGACGACCTTGCCGCCGTGCGCCCCGGCGGCGACCGCCATGTCGTCCAGTCTATCCGCGCGCAGGCTGATGTGGTGGAGCCGCTTGCGCGCAAACCCGCCGAGCAGGATGATCGAATCCCGATCCTGCCCAGGGCAGCGCAGCCGCGCGACGTTATCTTCTTTCGCGCCCCCGACATCCGCAACCAGCCCGGCATCGCTGTAGAATTTCACGCCTGCATCGAGCGACGGAACTTCGAGCGTGAAGGAAAGCGGCCCAAGCACCGGCATGGCGAACGTCCTCGATAGGCGGACCGCTCAGATCGCGGGCGCGATGACCTTATTCTCGATCGCGCCGATGCCGTCGATCTCGCAGCGGACGATATCGCCGGGCTGGAGGAAGCTGGGCGGTTCCATGCCAACGCCGACGCCCTCGGGCGTGCCCGTCGCGATCAGATCGCCCGTCTCCAGCGTGAAGGCGGTGGAGACATAAGCGATCTGCGCCCAGAGATTGTGGATCATCTGGCCGGTATTGCTGCTCTGCCTGAGCTCGCCGTTGACGAAGCAGCGCAAGTCGAGCGCGTGCGGATCGGTCACCTCATCGGCGGTGACGATCCACGGCCCGATCGGCCCGTGCGTATCGAACGACTTGCCCATCGTGAAGGTCGGCGTGTGGAACTGCCAATCGCGTGCCGAGACGTCGTTGGCGACGAAATAGCCGAACACATGAGCGGGGGCGTCCGCCTCGCTGACCCGCTTTGCCGGCTTGCCGATCACCGCGCCCAACTCGACCTCATAATCAAGCTTCTCGGTCACGCCCGGATAGATATCGTCATAAGGTCCGGAGATGCAGCTGGTCTGCTTGTTGAACCAGGTCTGGTGCTTGGCGCGCGCGACACCGAGCCTGTCCGCCTCCTCGAGATGCTTGGCGTAGTTCATCCCGATCGCGAGATATTTGCCCGGCCGCTCGATCGGCGCGAGCAGACGGACGTTCGCCAGCGCGACCGTCGGTTCGCTGCGCTCGACCAGCAGGCGTACCTCGTCCAAGGCGTCAGCCCCCGCCCCGGCGAGCGCGATGATCGTCGGCCAGCGGCATCCCACGGCGGCGAGATCGACCACCCCGTCGCCCTTCACCGCCCCGATCCTCGCGCCGCCCCCGCTATCGCCCTTCTCGAACCGTACCAACTTCACTCGAACAACTCCGGCTGTTTCGCTGCGATCAGAACTTGAACGACGCCCGGGCGCCATAGGTCCGTGGAGCGGTCGATCCGCCGACCAGCGAATTGTCCAGCGGGTGAGTCACCGCGAAATTCAGGATGCGGTTGTTTTCCAGGTTGCGGATGAACCCGGCGATCGACCAGCGATCGCTGGCCGGCCCGAACGACAGTTGCGCATTGGTCATCCAGGTATCGCCGACGCGCTGCTCGGGCAGGAACTCGAAACCGACCGTGCGGCTGGTCTTATATTGTGTGTCCACGCCTGCGACGACCTTGTAGTCGCCGACGTTCAAGGTCTGCTGCGCCGCCAGGTTTATCGTCCATTTCGGCGAGTTGTAGGCCTGCTTGCCCGCGCAGTTGACGTTGTAGAAGGCCGGGTTGGACGAAAGCGCATAAGCGCAGCCGGTCAGCGGCGCCCCGGTGGCGCTGCCCTGCTGATAGCTGAACGCCCGGTTCCTCGCGTTGAGATACTGGACGTCGGCGCTGACCAGCGTCGTCTTGGTGACGAGCACGCGCCCTTCGACCTCGACACCCTTGATCCGCGAACGGCCGATGTTCTGGATGAACTGCGCGGTGCGGCCGCTGAGGTCGAGGCCGAGGTGCGAGACCTGCTGGTCCTTATAGTTCCACAGGAACCCCTCGATGTTCAGTTGCACGCGATTGTCGAAGAAGCGGTTCTTCAGGCCGACGGTGTAGGCGGTGATGAGTTCGGGCTGGTAGGTTTCGAAGCCCAGCGCGGCGGAGAAGCCGCCCGAACGGTAGCCCGATTCCACCGTCGCGTAGAACAAAGACCGGTCCGCCACGTCGAACTCGACGCCGCCATGATAGGTGACACGGTCGTTCTTCAGCTTGTTGTTGTAGAGGCTGTCGCTGCGGACGATGATCGCACCCGAGAAGCCCTGCGGGATCGGCGCGGGGCCGGCGGGCACGGGGAACGGCACCTGCGAGATCGTATCGACCGTGGTGAACAAGCGCGCGTTGGGGCAGCTCGGGCCGAACGGGGTCACGACCGTGCAGACCAGGTTGAGCGCGATGCCGGAGGCGTTGAAGTTCTTGATGTCCTTGGAATAGCGGACTCCGCCGACCAACCGCAGCCGATCAGTGAGATGCGCGGTCAGCCGGCCGAACGGCGCGAACGAGCGCGTCTTGTAATTCTGGACGAGGAAATTCTCGGCGGCCGAAAGGTTCAGCGCCGTGCGGTTGTGGATCGACTCTTCGTAATAATAGCCGCCCAGCGTATAATCGAAGATACCGATGCGGGTGCCGGTGAAGCGCGCCTCGATGCTGTACTGCTCATCCTGCTCGCGGTTGCGATATGGGAAAGACGCCGCCTCGGCCAGATAGTTTTGCGAGGCATAGCGCCAGGCCGGAACGATCGTCAGCGTGCCCGCGCCGGTGTCATAATCGATCTGCGCGTTGGCGCCGTAGAAATTATTGTCCTGGAACGGATAGGGCGAGATCGGATCTTCCTTGCGGCCCGACGGGCCGGTGGTGATCGTCGCGCGATAGGCTTGCGCCGCGGGCGTATAGAGCCCTTCCGCCAGGGACAGGTTCGGCTTCACCGTCACATAGCGGCCCGCGACGGGATTGAAATTATAGTTGCTGATGTAGGAAACGCCGGCACCGATGCCGCCGACATGGCTGTAATCGCCGGAGAGCCGAACGGTGAGCGCGGGCGTGAGCGCCGCCTTCATCTGGACGCGCACCGAGGTCGTCTTGTCGTCCGACGTTCCATCACGGAGATAGCCGTCATGGCGCGACGTGCTCGCCGAGATACGCAGCGCGCCCTTGTCGCCGAGCGGCGCGTTGATCGCACCTTCCGCGACGATGGCGTCATAATTGCCGTAGCTCGCGGTCGCGTAACCAGAAAGCTCGCCGAGCTTGGGCTGCGTCGGGATCAGGTTGATCGCGCCGCCGGTCGCGTTGCGGCCGTAGAGCGTGCCTTGCGG
>NZ_CAHJXD010000033.1 GCF_903644055.1 Sphingomonas bacterium
CGATCGCGGCGGCGGCGGCGGAGCGCGCGATCGAAGATTTCGGGGGCGGGCATGCCGCCACGCTTGTGCCGCCGCGCTGCGCGGGGGACAAGCGGCGGATGGCGCGCGCGGCGTTTCTCTCCCCGGCGAAGATCGCGGTCGCGCGGGCCGTCGCCTTCGCGCTGCCGCCGCGCTGCCCGGGATGCGGGATCGTCGTGGCCGGCGATCACAGCTTCTGCCTGGAATGCTGGCAGAGCCTCGATTTCCTCGGCGGCCCCGCCTGCGGCGCCTGCGGCGTGCCGATGGAGCTGGCGCACCATCCCGAATCGCGCTGCGGCGCCTGTCTCGCCGATCCGCCGCCGTTCGATAGCGCGCGCGCCGCCGTGGCCTATGGGCCGATCGCGCGCGCGTTGGCGCTCAAGCTCAAGCATGGCGGCAGGCCCGGGATGGCGGTGACGATGGCGCGCGCGATGTGCCGCGCGGTGCCCATGCTCGATGCGCGGACGCTGGTGGTGCCGGTGCCGCTGCATCGACGGCGATTATGGTCGCGCGGCTACAACCAGTCGGCGCTGATCGCGCGCGCGCTGGCCCGGATCGCAGGCGGCACGCTGGCGATCGATCTGCTTTGCCGCCGCAAGCCGACCCCGATGCTGCGCGGCCTCAATCCAATGCAGCGCGCCCGCACCGTCGCGGGCGCCTTCGCGATCGCGCCCGCCTGGAAGACGCCGCTTAAGGGGCGAACCATACTGCTGATCGACGACGTCTACACCACCGGCGCCACCGCGCGCGCCTGCGCCCGGGTGCTGCGCAAGGGCGGCGCGTCGCGGATCGACGTGCTTTGCTGGGCGCGCGTGGTCCGCGAAGAGGGCGCGATGCGTTGACAATCGACCGGGCCGTCATAGGTCGGGAGGTCAACGAGGAAGATGCGCGATGCCCAAGGTCGAAATCTACACCAAGATGCTGTGCCCCTATTGCGCGCGCGCCAAGAAATTGCTCGCCGACAAAGGCGTGGCCTTCGAGGAATTTGACATCACGATGGGCGGCCCCAAGCGCGCCGAGATGCTGGACCGTGCCGGCGGCCGATCGACCGTGCCGCAGATCTTCATCGATGGCGCCCACATCGGCGGGTGCGACGATATCGTCGCGCTGGAGCGCGGCGGCAAGCTCGATCCGATGCTGGTGCAAGCGGGCTGATCGCTTGCGCGCCGCCCTCTTCCAGGCACGGACCGGCGTCGATCCCGCCGCGAGCGTGGCGGCGCTGGAAGCCGCCGTCGCGGCCGCGCGCGATCAGGGCGCGGAGATGCTGTTCACGCCCGAGATGACCAACATCCTCGATCGGGATCGCGCGCGCGCGGCGATATCGGTTGTGCCCGAGGCCCAGGATCGGGTGCTTGCCGCCGCGCGCGAGGCGGCGGCGCGGGCGGGCCTGTGGCTGCACCTCGGCTCGCTGGCGCTGCGCGAGGGAGACGACGGGCGCCTGGTCAACCGCGCCTTCGTGATCGACGGCACGGGCGCGATCCGCGCGCGCTACGACAAGATCCATCTGTTCGATGTCGATCTGGCGGATGGCGCCCGGTGGCGCGAATCGGCGAGCTATCGGCCCGGCGGGCAGCCCGTCGCGGTGGATACGCCATGGGGCAGGCTGGGGCTTTCGATCTGCTACGACCTGCGCTTTCCCGATCTGTTTCGCGCGCTGAGCGATGCGGGGGCGACGATGCTGGCGATCCCCGCGGCCTTCACCGCCGCCACGGGTGCCGCCCACTGGCATGTGTTGCAGCGCGCGCGCGCGATCGAGGCGGGCGCTTATGTGATCGCCGCCGCGCAGTGCGGCGGGCATGAGGACGGGCGCGAGACCTATGGTCATTCGCTGATCGTCGATCCGTGGGGCAAGATATTGCTCGATATGGGCGATGCGATCGGGGTGCGGACGGTGGAGATCGATCTGGCGCGGGTCGCGGAGGCCCGGGCGCGCATTCCCGCGATCCACAATCGCCGGGCGATCGGGCCGGTCGAGGTGGCGGCATGATCGTCTTCGATCTCGCTTGCGCCCACGCTCACGTCTTCGAGGCGTGGTTCGGATCGAGCGACGATTATGAGAGCCAGCGCACGCGCGGGCTGGTCGCCTGCCCGATCTGCGGTTCGGCGGAGGTCGCCAAGGCGGTGATGGCGCCCAACGTCGGCGCCAAGAGCAACCAGCTCGTGCCGAGTCGGCCCGCCGGCCCGACGAGGCCGATGCCCATGCCGATGATGGCGGGCGGCGACGGCCCGGCCCCCGCCGAGATCAAGCAGATGCTGACCGCGATGGCGCAGATGCAGGCCAAGGCGCTGGAGAAGAGCGAGGATGTCGGCCACGGCTTCGCCAGCGAAGCCCGCGCGATCCATGACGGCGATGCGCCCGATCGCGTGATCCACGGCCAGGCGACGATCGCCGATGCCAGGGCGCTGGTCGAGGACGGCATCGGCGTGATGCCGCTGCCCTTTCCGATCGTGCCTCCGGAGCAGCTCCAATAGGCTAGAGTTTGTGCTATTGACGTTGAACTTTCGTCACCCCAGCTCAAGGCCGGGGTGACGTTCAGCTTGAACAGGACAGACTCTAACGCTTTCGGGGACGGGTTCGTCGAGGATGGTGGTCTCGGAGGGACTCGAACCCCCGACGCCCACATTAGGAATGTGGCGCTCTATCCTGCTGAGCTACGAGACCGCATCCCCCCTTTATCGTAACCGGCCGCGCGCGGACAAGCGGGCATGGCAGGGCGGGAAGCGTCACGCCCGCTGCGGCTACAATATTCCCTCGACCAGCCCCAGGCTCTTCGCCTCGGCTGCCTCGACATACCAATTGGAGGGCGCGCGCTCCAGCACCTCGTCCATCGTTACGGTCGAGCCCTTGACGAGATTTTCGAAGCCTTCGTTCTGGATCGCGATCGACGCCTCGATCTCGTTGAGCGCGGCTTTCACCGTCGCGACGCAGGTCGTCAGCGGGCCATCGATGTTGAGTTGCTTGGAAAGCTTGCGTTCGTGGATCATCAGCCGGGTGCCGCGCGTCAGATAACGGTTCTCGCGCACGAAGAAGCTCATGAAGGTGGTGCCGGCCGAATAGATCGCGGCCTTGCCGAGGAACACGAAGCGGCGGCCGGGATCGAGATCGCTATGATAGCGGACGTCCTCGCCCATCATCCGCGCAACCTCGGGGTCGCCGCCCAGCGTCGAAAGTTCGATCACCACCAGGCCATCGGCGGGCGCCTTGCCAAGCTGGGCGCGAAAGCTCGCATACATGTCGTAATCGACCGGGCCGGAGAGCGCGATCGCCGGGTTGGCGAACATGCGCGGCGCGAGGGGCTGGTACGCCATCGTTGCTCCAAAAGGCAGGTGTGATGTCGGTAACGCGCCATTGCCGCTTTCGCTTCGCTTTGCCGGCAACGCAGCGCCTATAAAGCGGCTTTGCTGGAGTTGGAAATGTTTGGCCTGCCCTCCTGGGACGTGATCGACGACCTCAAATATCGCGACGAGCATGCCGCCGTCGCCGCGTTGCTGGCGTGCGTGCCGCTGGATGCTGGCGAGCGCGCGCGCGTTCGTGCCGAGGCGATCGCTCTGGTCGAAGGCGCGCGATCGGCGGGCGGGCGGCAGCGGCTGATGGAAGGCTTCCTCGCCCAATTCTCGCTGGATACCGCCGAGGGTCTGGCGCTGATGGGGCTGGCGGAGGCGCTGCTGCGCACGCCGGACGCGCGCACGCAGGATCGGCTGATCGCCGAGCGGATCGCCAGCGGCGATTGGGTGTCGCACCTCGGCCGATCGACCAGCGGGATCGTCAACGTCTCGACGCGCGGGCTCGCGCTGTCGCGCACCGTGCTCGCCGGCGCCGAGGATGCGGATCGCGATGCGGCGGGGATCGTCAAGCGGCTGCTGGCGCGGCTGGGCGAACCAGTGATCCGGCGCGCGGTCGGCGTCGCGGTGGGGATGATGGGCGATCAGTTCGTGCTCGGCCGCACGATCGACGAGGCCGAGCAGCGCGCCGCCCGGGAAGGCGTGCTCTGCTCGTTCGACATGCTGGGCGAAGGCGCGCGGACGCTGGCCGATGCCGATCGCTACGAGCGGATCTACGCGCGCGCGATCGAGACGATCGGGCGCGGACGGTCCGGGCAGCCGCCCGAGGAAGGGCACGGCATCTCGGTCAAGCTCTCGGCGCTCAGCCCGCGCTATGCGGCGACGCAGGAGGCGCACGTCTGGGAGGCGCTCTACCCTCGCCTCAAACGCCTCGCCGCGATCGCCGCGCGGCACGATCTCAACCTGGCGATCGATGCGGAGGAGGCGGACCGGCTGGTGCTGTCGCTCAAGCTGATCGATCGGCTGGCGCATGAGGCGGAATTGGGCGACTGGGCGGGGCTCGGCGTCGTCGTGCAGGCCTATCAGAAGCGCGCGTCGGCGGTGATCGAAGCGCTCGATGCGCTTGCCGAGCGCAGCGGCCGCCGCCTGATGATCCGGCTGGTCAAGGGCGCCTATTGGGACAGCGAGATCAAGCGCGCGCAATTGCTGGGGCGGCCCGATTATCCCGTCTAC
Source organism: Sphingomonas bacterium (assembly GCF_903644055.1). Classification (GTDB taxonomy): domain Bacteria; phylum Pseudomonadota; class Alphaproteobacteria; order Sphingomonadales; family Sphingomonadaceae; genus Sphingomonas_I. The sequence continues at coordinate 4,534 of NZ_CAHJXD010000033.1, forward strand.
ACCACCAAGGCGGCGACCGACGTCAGCTTCCTGGTCTGCGCGGCGCGGCTGATCGCGGCCGCCCCGCGCCTCTATCCGCAATTCGCCACGCACAATGCGCATTCGCTCGCTGCCGTCCGCGTCATGGCGGAGCGCGCCGGCGTCGCGATCGAGCATCAGCGGCTGCACGGCATGGGCGAAGCGCTCTATGCGGCGGCGTTGGCAGCCACCGAGGCCGGCGGTGCGCCGATCCGGCTGCGCGCTTATGCCCCCGTCGGCGGGCATGAGGAATTGCTGCCCTATCTCGTCCGGCGCCTGCTGGAGAATGGCGCCAATTCCAGCTTCGTCAACGCCTTGCTCGATGAGGATGTCGCGCCGGACGATCTGGTCCGCGATCCGATCGACCTGCTCTCCGCCGCGCCCGATCGGCATCCCCGCATCCCGATTCCGGCAAAGATGTACGGGCCGGCGCGCGCCAATCCGATCGGGCGCGACTTCACCCTTGTCGCGGAACGCGAGCGCGCGGCGCGCGCGATGCGGGAGCTGGATCGCGCGCCGATGACCGCCGGTCCGATCATCGGCGGCAGCGACCGCGAGGCAGGAGGCGCGGCGCAGCTGGTCAGCCCGGTCGATGGCCGCCCCATCGGCATGGTCCGCCAGTCCACCGATGCCGACGTGGACCTC
>NZ_CAHJXD010000034.1 GCF_903644055.1 Sphingomonas bacterium
TGGCACAGGCGGCGGGGCAGGTGCGGCGGTATCGGCAGGAGCTCGATTCGCTGACCTATATGGTTGAGGACGCCGACGCCGATCCCGAGCTCAAGGCGATGGCCGGCGAGGAGCTGGCCGATCTCAGGGAAAAGCTCGACCTCGCCGAGCGCGCGCTGGCGATCGCGCTGCTCCCCAAGGACGCCGCCGACGCGCGCTCGGCGATCCTCGAAATCCGCGCGGGCACGGGCGGGGACGAGGCGGCGCTGTTCGCGGGCGATCTGTTCCGCATGTATCAGCGCTACGCCGATACGCAGGGGTGGCGCACCGAGATGATGTCCGCCTCCGCCGCCGAGATGGGCGGCTTCAAGGAAGTGGTCGCCAGCGTCACCGGCGCGGGCGTGTTCGCCAAGCTCAAGTTCGAGAGCGGCGTCCACCGCGTCCAGCGCGTTCCCGTCACCGAAAGCGGCGGGCGCATCCATACCTCGGCGGCGACGGTGGCGGTGCTGCCCGAGGCCGAGGATGTCGACGTCCGGATCGAGGACAAGGATCTGCGGATCGACGTCTATCGCTCGTCCGGTCCGGGCGGCCAATCGGTCAACACCACCGATTCGGCGGTGCGGATCACCCACCTTCCCACCAACACCGTCGTGATCCAGCAGGACGAGAAATCGCAGCACAAGAATAAAGAGAAGGCGATGAAGGTGCTGCGCGCGCGGCTCTACGAGGCCGAGCGCGAGCGTCTCGCGTCGGAGCGGGCGGGCGCGCGCAAGTCCATGGTGGGTTCAGGCGATCGCAGCGAACGTATCCGCACCTATAATTTCCCGCAGGGCCGCGTGACCGATCATCGCATCAACCTCACCCTCCATCGTCTGCCCGAGATCCTCGAGGGTGGGGGCTTGACCGAACTGGTGGGCGCGCTGATCGCCGAGGACGAGGCCGAGCGGCTGGCGCAGATCGCCCAATAGCGCCGGCATGATCCTGCTCGCCCTGCTGGCCGAGGCCATGGCGGTGCCCGCGCAGGCCGCCGGTCCGATCGATACGCTGCATCACAAGGTGGTCGAGGCGATCCGCAACTGCCCCAAGGCCGAGGATGGCACGATCGCGGTCTGCGCGAAGGATCGCGGCTATGCGCAGCGCTTTCGGTTGCAGAAGCTCGACCAGCGCTTTGCCGGAGGCAATCCTCCCGTCACGGTCGGACCGCTGAGCGGCGTCGGCGCGGTGGGCATAGGCTCGTGCAGCGCGACCGGCGCGGGAGGATCGACCGGCTGCGTCCTGCGCGAGGACAATGCCTGGGGCGAGTGGAAGAAGCAGCAGAAGGCCGAGGGCCGCGAATTTCCATGGTGATCGCCGATGCGTTGCGCGGCGCGACGGCGCGGCTCGCCTCGGTCTCCGATACCCCGCGCCTCGACGCCGAAATGCTGATGGCGCACGCGTTGGGGGTGAGCCGGGAAGCGATGCTGCTCAGTGCGCCGCCCGATGCGGTGCCGGCCGGGTTCGAGCCATTGCTGAGGCGCCGGCTGGCGCACGAGCCGATCGCCTACATCGTCGGGCGCAAGGGTTTCTGGACGATCGATCTCGCGGTGACGCCCGCCGTGCTGATCCCCCGGCCCGAGAGCGAGACGCTGATCGAAGCCGCGATCGATCATTTCGGATCGCGCGCGCCCGGGCGCATCCTCGATCTCGGCACGGGATCGGGCGCGTTGCTGCTCGCGGCGCTGGCGCAATGGCCCGAAGCGGCGGGGGAGGGCGTGGATCTATCGCGCGCGGCGCTCGTCGTGGCGGCGGCCAACGCCTGGCGGCTGGAAATGGAGGGGCGCGCGCGCTTCCTCCGGTGCGGGTGGAAAGGCGATCCTCGCGCCGATCTGATCCTGTGCAATCCGCCTTATATCGGTGCGGACGAACATCTGCCGCCGTCGGTCGCGCGCCATGAGCCCGCCTCGGCGCTCTATGCGGGCGCCGATGGGCTCGATGCCTATCGGCTGATCGCGCCGCTGCTCGATTTCGCCCCCGGCGGCGTGGCGTGCATCGAGATCGGCGCGACGCAGGCCGCGGCGGTCTCGGCCCTGTTTGCCGAGCAGGGCTTCGCGGTCGCGCTGCGGCGCGATCTCGGCGGGCGCGACCGCTGCCTGGCAATTACGCGCTGATCCCGATTCCCTCTTGGAAATCGCCTGGCGAGCCGCTACATGGCCATGCAGGAACAAGGTGAGAGGCGATGATACGCCCGCACCGATACCCTAAAGCATCGGGGGCCAGGCGGCATTGACGCGGACCGAGGGCGGTCGCTCAGAGCATAAGCCGAAGCATAACCGCGCTATTCAGGGTCGATCTTGCCGGGCTTCGGGCCTGGCGCAATTCATCCCGGGAAGGGTCCCGGATGGGAGTGGTACGATACCACCAGTGGCGGACCACCAGTGATAAGGAACAGGCCAAGTTGATTAACAACCGGCAAAACGGCCGCCGTCGCGGCCGTGGCGGTCAGCAGGCGCGTAGCGGACAGCCTGGAGGCCAGGATCGTGGCAATCGCATCGATAATCGCGCGCGCGGCAACGCCGCCCAGTTGCTCGAGAAATACAAGAATATGGCGCGCGACGCGCAGATGCAGGGCGATCGCGTCAACACCGAATATTATCTCCAGTTCGCCGATCATTATTTCCGCGTGCTGAGCGAAAGCCGCGCCCGCTTCGAGGAGCAGCGCCCGCGCCGCGACGATGGCAGCCGCGAAGAGTATGGCGCCGAGGGGGATTTCGCCGAGGATGGCCAGCGTGGCTACGACCAGCGCGGCGGCCAGAACGATGGCTGGAACGACGGCGAGGAGGATCAGCTTTACGCGCCGCCGCCCGTGCAGGAACGCCGCCCCGCGCCGCAGCCGCGCGTCGAGGAGCGGCAGGACGCGCGCGAGGAGGGCGATCGTCGCCCCCGCCGGCCGCGCAACACCAATAATGGCGGCTATGCCAATGGGGGGGGCAATGGCGGCAATGGCAATGGTGGCGATGCCGCGCCTGCCCAGGACGAGCGCGCCAGCCGGATCGAGGTCGATCGCCTGCCGCAGGGCTTTGGCGCGACCGGGAGCGACGACATGAGCGGCGCTGGCGAGGTTGTCGATACTCCCGCGCCGCGTCCCCGCCGCGCGCCGCGCCGGCCCCGCGAGGAAGCGCCCGCCGCCGACGTGTGATCGTGCCCGCCTTGCCGAGCGTTTGAGAGGCGCGCCATCTTCGGACGGCGCGCCTTTTCTTTTGGCGCGATGCGTGGGATGGGCGGTTGCCCAAGCGGCTGCCCGTGCCGCCAAGCGGAGAGCTCGCCATGACTATCGCAGCAATCTTGCGAGCGAAGGGCGGTGACGTGATCCACGTCACGGCCGATACGACCGTGCGTACGCTCGCCGCCCTGCTCACCGAAAAGCGGATCGGCGCGGTCCCGGTGCTCGATGGTGAGCAGATCGTGGGGATCCTGTCGGAACGCGACATCGTCCAGGCGCTTGCGCGCGAAGGCGGCGCGGTGCTCGACTGGCCGGTCGCGCGCGTGATGACCGCCACCCCGATCACCGTCGCCGCCGATACGCCGCTGCTCGCCGGGCTTTCGCTGATGACCCGGCGCCGGATCCGGCATCTGCCGGTCGTGGAAGGCGGCCGGATGATCGGGATCGTCTCGATCGGCGATCTCGTGAAGGCGCGGATCGACAGGATCGAAGCCGAAGCGGAGGCCTTGCGCGCCTATATCGCGGGCTGATTCGCGCTTGAGTCGGACCATTGCCGCGCGGGGACATGGCTTTCATCGCGTCCGCCCAGCCTCCGCAAGGCCCCGGATTTTCGCGGTTTTCCCTCATGTTGCCGAGGCCGTGAAACAAAATTGCAAAGAGCGGTTGACGCGCCACCGGCCCGAGCATAGATAGCCCCTCGTCAACGGCGCTTCGCCAACAGCGAAACGCGGTTCACCGCTACATCGGCAGCCACCCTACTCACTCTAGCGATAGAGGGAGAGGAAAGTTGCCGATTGGGCGGTTCGCTTTTTCTCATTGTCGGTTTGATGAAGGGACATGTGGGCGGCGGCCCCCGGGTTCGACGGCTTCAAGGCGTCGAGTGCTCGGGTAAGCAATATGCCGTTCCAGTGAGTCTCTGTCGTGGCTTCGGCCGCGGCATGAACTCGCATGTCCTAATACACACCATGTATTTGTGCAGGAACGGCTCCTTGAAGTGCGGCCACCTGGGTTCGGGTTTTCCCCCGGCCCGTCTGGTCGTTCAAAAACTTGAGAGTTTGATTCTGGCTCAGAACGAACGCTGGCGGCATGCCTAACACATGCAAGTCGAA
>NZ_CAHJXD010000035.1 GCF_903644055.1 Sphingomonas bacterium
GGCGCCCGCGCTGCCGAGCAGCGCGAGCCGGCCCGCCTCCGCCATCGGCGCGGCCTCGATCGCGCGGAACAAAGGCTCGAGACCGAACACGGCATCGATCGCGAAATAGCCCGCCGCGACCTGCGCGAGGCTCGCGCCTTCCTCCTCGGCCAGCTCGAATGGGGCCACCAGCCCCATGCGGTTGACGACGCGGTTCGCCATCTTGGTAGCGATGATCTCGGCGCGCAGGCGATGCGCCTCGATCGCGGCGGCGAACCGCTCCTGCATCGCGCGCGGGAAGGCCGCATGCAGCAAGGGATCGAGCAGCGGATCGGCGGCGACGTCGCTCGCCTCGATCGCCGCTTGCAGCGCGAGCTTGCCGTGGCTGAGCAGGATCGCGAGTTCGGGCCGGGTCAGCCCCCGCCCCTCGCGCCCGCGCCGCAGCAGCGCCTCGTCGGGCTCGATCCCGTCGACCGCGCGATCGACGCGCCCCGAAGCCTCGAGGATGCCGACGACGCGCACCTGCCCCGGCAGCGTCTCGGCGCCGCCGCGCTCGGCGAGCGACAGGCCCAGCGTCTGGAGCCGGTTGTCCTCCAGCACGAGCGCCGCGACATCGTCGGTCATCTCGGCGAGCAAAGTGTTGCGCTGCGCGAACGGCAGCCGGCCCTCGTTCATCTCGCGGTTGAGCGCGATCTTGATGTTGACCTCATTGTCCGAGCAATCGACGCCCGCCGAATTGTCGATGAAGTCGGTGTTGATCCGCCCGCCGGCTTCGGCGAACGCGATCCGCCCTGCCTGCGTGACGCCGAGGTTGGCGCCCTCGCCCACCACTTTGGCGCGCAAATCCTCGCCATCGACGCGGTGCGCATCGTTGGCGGCGTCGCCCGCGTCGAGGTTGCTCTCGGCGGCGGCCTTCACATAAGTGCCGATGCCGCCGAACCATAAAAGATCGGCGGGCGCCTTGAGGATCGCCGCGATCAGGCCGGAGGGATCGAGCGTCTCGGCATCCACCCCCAGCACCGCGCGGATTTCGGGCGAAAGCGGGATCGCCTTCTGCGTGCGCGGGAAGAGGCCGCCGCCCGCCGAGATCAGCGCCGGATCATAATCGGCCCATGACGAGCGCGGCAGCGCGAACATGCGCGCGCGTTCCTGCCAGCTCGCCGCCGGATCCGGATCGGGATCGAGGAAGATGTGGCGGTGATCGAACGCCGCGACCAGCTTGAGCGCCTTCGACAGCAGCATGCCGTTGCCGAACACGTCGCCCGACATGTCGCCGCAGCCGACGACGCTGACCGGCTGGGTCTGAACGTCGACGCCCATTTCGGCGAAGTGGCGCTGGACCGAGACCCAGGCGCCGCGCGCGGTGATCGCCATCGCCTTATGGTCGTAGCCCTGGCTGCCGCCGCTGGCGAAGGCATCGCCCAGCCAGAAGCCATGCTCGATCGCGATCGCATTGGCGACGTCGGAGAAGGTCGCGGTGCCCTTGTCGGCGGCGACGACGAAATAGGGATCGTCGCCATCGCGGATCGCGACGCCATCGGGGTGCACCACCGCGCCCTCGACGACATTGTCGGTGATCGACAGCAATGTCCGGATGAAGATGCGGTAGCTCTCGGTGCCCTCGGCGAGCCAGGCGTCGCGATTGGCGGCGGGCGGCAACTGCTTGGGATAAAAGCCGCCCTTGGCGCCCGTCGGCACGATCACCGCATTCTTGACGACCTGCGCCTTCATCAGGCCGAGGATCTCGGTGCGGAAATCGTCGCGCCGATCGGACCAGCGCAGCCCCCCGCGCGCGATCGGCCCGCCGCGCAGATGGATGCCCTCGACGCGCGGGCTATAGACCCAGATCTCGCGCCACGGCAGCGGCTTGGGCAGGCCGGGCACCGCGGCGCTTTCCAGCTTGAACGCGAGCGCCTCGGCGGCGGCGGGCGTGAAGGCGTTGGTGCGCAGGATGGCCAGCACGATCCCACGCAGGCGGCGGAGGATGCGATCGTCCTCGATCGAGGCGACCGCGGCGAGTTCGGCATCGACGGCGGCGAGCGTTTCGCCCTCGTCCCCCTGCCCGCCCAGCCGCGCATCGAACAAGGCGATCAATCCGGCGGCGACCTGCGGCGCGCGCGCCAGGGCATCGGCGACGGTCTGGAGGCCGTAGACGAAGCCCGTCTGTCGCAGATAGCGGAACCAGGCGCGGAACAGCAACGCGCCGCGCTCATCGAGCCCGACGCGCACGATCAGCGCGTTGAACGGATCGTTTTCGGCGCCGCCCTCCAGCACGGCGGCGATCGCCGGCTCGATCACGTCCGCGCGCGCGACCAGGGCATCGACCGCGACGTCCTGCTCCGCCTCGAGCAGGAATTCGTGCACATAGCCGCGGTCTTCCAGCAGCGCGGTCGGCACTTCCTCCAGCACGGTGAAGCCGAAATTCTCGAACACCGGCACCGCCGCCGAAAGCGCGATCAGGCCACCGGTGCGATAGGTCTTGAGGCGCAGCCGGCCGCCGCCGTCATCGGGATGACGATAGAGCCGGACGCCGCGATCATCGTCATCGGCCAAGGCGCAAAGCCGCTCGATATCGAACGCCGCCTCGTCGGGATCGACGGTGCCGCGATAGCCGGCGGGAAAGGCATCGGCCCAGTCGAGCGCGAGCCGTGCCGCGCGCGTCGGCGTTTGGGTGCGCGCCAGCGCGAGCTCGACGGCGGGCGCCCAGCCGCGCAGCATCCGCTCCAGGCTGTGATCGAGCGCCGCGACGTCGGGAAGCGGGCATCCGGGGGCGGCATCGAGCGCGAAGCGGAGCAGCGCCAGATCGCCGTCGCCGAGATCGAGCGCCCAGCTCGAGACCGTGGCCGAAGACGCGCGCTCCAGCATCTCGCGGATCGTCTCGCGGCGCTGCGTCGTCACCGCCTCGCGCGGCAGCCAGACGAAAGCGAAGAGGTGACGCCCGAGCGGCCCGGGCACGACGACGAACTTGGAGCGCGGCCGATCGACCAGCGACATCGCGGTCAGCGCCACCTCCTCCAGCGCGGCGGGCGACAATGCGGTCAGCAGATCGTGCGGCAGCGCCGAGAGGACGTGATGGAGCGCCTTGCCGGCATGCGCATCGGGATCGAAGCCGTAGCGCTCCTCGATCGCGGCGAGCCGGGAGCGCAGCACCGGAACGCGCGTCGAAGGCGCGCGCAGCGCGGCGCTGGTCCACAATCCGACGTGCATCTCGATCCCGGCGATCGCGCCATCGGCGCGCGCGGGCAGCACGATCAGATCGAGCGCGTTGCGGCGGTGAACCGAGGAAATGCGATCGCTCTTGAGCAGCAGCGGCGCCTCCCCCCCGCTCTCGAACCAGCGCCACGCCGCCTCGCGCGCCTCGGCGGGCCAGAGATTTGCGCCGTCGGCGCGGAGGATGCCGAGCCCCTCGTGCCGGCCGCCGTCGCGCCGTTCGACATGCCGGCCGAGCAAGGTGAAATGATTGTCGAGGAACCAGCGCAGCAGCGCGGCGCCCTCGCCGTCGGGCAGCTTGCCGGCGGCCTCGCGCAATGCGAGCTGGAGCCGCGGATAATCGGTCACCGCGGCGCGGACGTCTGCGAGCACGCGCTCGAGCTCCGTCTCGATCGCGCGACGATCGCGCGCATCGGCGCGGTCGGCCTCGATATAGATGATCGATTCGCGCCGCTCGCCGCTCGCATCGGAAGGCAGCAGCGCGGTCAGCCGCCCCTCCGCATCGCGCCGAACCGCGATGACGGGATGGAGCAGGCGGTGGATGCCGAGCTCCGCCGAGGCCAGCGCCGCCGCGATCGAATCGACGAGGAAGGGCATATCGTCGTTGACGATCGCCAGCCGCATCCGCCGCCGCACGCCCTCGCCGCCCAGGCTCTCCAGCCGCATCGCGGGCGCACCGGCCGGTCGCGCCGAAGCGGTCTCGAGCACGAAGCGCGCGGCCGCGGCACTCGCCTCGGCATCGAAACCGTCGAGCTCGCCGGGCAGCGCGCCCGTCGTCAGCGCGGCGGCGACGGCCTTCTCCAGCCGCGTGCCGTCCGGTTCCGCTACGGGCGGTCGAAGAGTTTCGCTCAGCATTGGTCCAGCTCCCGCGCGGTCGATATCCCGCCGCTTATATATTGGAACGCACGAAAGATGCGTTCATCGGCACGCCCTACAGAAGCCCGGATTCGAGCTCAATCCTTTGCGGCACGCGCGCGCGGCGCCTGATGCTCGACCGCGACAGATTCCGCCTCGCGTCCCCGCCATGGCGATTGCGATCGTTCGCGCGGCTGGACGGGCTCGGTCAGCAGGAAATGGTCGCTCGCCTGCGGATCGGACGATGACCGCGCCCGCCGCACGCGCCGTTCCAGCGCGGCCACCTCGGTAGCGCCGCCGAGATCGTCGAGCAGGTCCAGCAGCAATGTCGGCGACAGGCACAGCCGGCGCGCATAATGCAGCGTCGCGGCGAGATCGCTGCGGGTACGGCGGTCAACGGCCGATCCGTAGACCGATGCGATCAGCCCGAGCGGCGTCTGGGACTCGGCCCCGAGGAGATATTCATATGCGGCGACCAGCGCCTTGTTGGCATGGTCGCGCGGCGGCAATGCCGCCCACATCCGGGCGCTGGCCAGCTTCTGCTCGAGTGAAGCAGGCGGCAGCCCCTTCGCGGGCGCCTCCGCCCCCTCCCATGGCGAGGAGAGGGGGGCCAAGCGCGTGCGGCTGGCGGCATAGAGACTCGCGGCGAGCAGCGCCGGATCGCGCTCGATCGCGGCGCGCTCCTTCCAATTGACCACCATAAGCACATGTTCGACGCGTTCGCCGATGCGCCCGAACGGCAGCAGGATGCCGCGATAGACGGTGTCGCCGGAGGCCGCGCCCGAAAGCTCCGCCTCGAACCCCAGCGGCTTGCGATGCGCCGCCAGCACGGGCAGCCGCAGGCGGACCTGCGCGATCAGCCGCGCCATCGCGCTTTCCGGCCCCGCCCAGGCCGCGCGCACCGATGCGCCGACCAGATTGACCGCCGGCTCCCCCTCTCGCGCGTCGACCGCGAAGAGCAGCGAGGTTTCGGCGAGGCGAGGCACGCCCGCCAGGTCCAGATCGTCGATCAGCGGGAAACGCCGCGCGCCCAGCAGCGAGCGCCAATAAGCGTGCGCCCGTCCATGCAGCCGGCGCTCGGCGGCGGCGCCCGGCGCGGGCTCCAGCGCGGGATCGAGCCGAGCGACGGCGGGCCGGCGGGTCTCATCGGTTTGGCATCGCGCTTCCATCTTCCAGCCTCAGCCTACCCCCCAAAGAACGACCGCCACGGGATAAGCCGCCATGATTGACGAAAGGTAAAGCAAGAGCGCTTGTTTCCACCCCCCACCACTGGTAACCGCCAGCGCCGCGCCGCCTTAGCTCAGTTGGTAGAGCATCGCATTCGTAATGCGGGGGTCACAGGTTCGAGTCCTGTAGGCGGCACCACTCGGAATACATAAGCGCTTGAAAGCGCGAAAGACTTTCCGTACCCGAACCTCTCGATCCCACGCTAGCTACCACATAATCACTCGGTTTGAAGCGGCTGGCCACGAACTGCAGCGAACAAAACGGCTAAAATCCGACCCTGGCCGTTGTGTTTGGCTTAGCCGCCGCTTCCAGAAACAGCATTTCAGCAATCCCTTTAGCGTCCAAAGCCGGGGCAAAGCGCAGCTGACGTTTAACCACCGCAAAGTCACCCGGAGTTAGGTTCCGCATGCGCGCAATCTCCGTGGGTGCACCCATGCCGAAAAATCGATTGAACGCGCGCTCAAGCCGATCCCCGCTCAGCGGGCGTAGATGCAGTTTGAATACGAACCGCCGCAGGGTCGCCGGGTCCAGGCTTTCGGGATGATTGGTAGCGGCAATCACCGGCAAGGGGTGGTGATCAAGCCAAGTGAGCATCTCGTTGACCTGCCCCACCTCCCATTGGTGGCGCGCCGTGGTGCGATCGAAAAGCAGCGAGTCCGCTTCATCAAACAGCAGCACGCCTTCCCGACGCCGCGCCTCTGCAAAAGCCTCTGCGATCTGAGACTCGGTCTCGCCCACCCATTTGGACAGCAGGTCGGATGCCCTCTTCACTATCAGCGGCCGGTCCAGCGCCCGCGCCAGATGGTGCGCGAGGGCAGTTTTGCCGGTGCCGGGTAACCCCGTCAGCAGCAGTGATACGTCGGTGGCCTTTTCTTTCACCAGCCGCTCAACAAGTGCCGCAATCGATTGGTCGGCTTCGAACAAGTCGAGGTCGATCGCGTGAGATTCATGAAGCGGGAGTTCTCCACCCCGTAACGCCCGCACTAGGGCTTCAGCCGGTTTGACACCCCCGTCGCGTTCGCCAGCGAGGCGCCCTGCCCTAGCGGCAACACGCAACACCGTTGACGATTCGGGCGCGGTTTCCAGCAATGTCGCGAACCCTTCGCCGGGTTTGATGCTTTCATCGGCGGCGACGCGCTTGAGCATACGCAGAGCCGTCCGACGCGATGGCATGTCGAGCTTCAGCACAAAGCTCATCCGCCGCAGGATGGCCGCATCGACGTTGCCGATGGCGTTACTTGTCCAGATTACCGGCACGGGGTTGGTTTCGAGCTGGCGGTTGACGAAGACCTTGCTGCCATCGCGGCGGTCGAACCAATCGCCCGAACTCGGCCGCGTATCGCCGATCAGGTCCTCCATCTCATCAAACAACAACGCCGTCTGACCCCGATCCGCCAACAGGCGCTGCGCCAGCCGCAAAGAGCTTACACGCTCAGCGCGCTCAGGTTCGTCCCCGTCCACATCCGCCTCACCGATCGCGTGCAGGACCAACCCAGCGGCATCTGCTAGCGTCCGCGCAAGCTCGGTCTTTCCGGTTCCCGGCTGGCCATGGATCAGGATGTTGATGCCCGCGGCACGCTCCTTCACCGCGCCACGAAGCAGCCGGACCAAAAGATCGACATCTTCGACATGCGCAAAGTCGTCGAGGCCCAGCACGGCGTGCTGGCGCGGCCCGGCGAGTACGTCGATGATGTCGTCTGCTTCAATCGGCGCGCGGTTGAGCAGACGGGTCAGTGTCCCATCGAGCTCGATCTCTGCATGCCCTCGCCGGCTTTCCATCAACCGCACCAGCCTCAACCGCAGCAACGGACTTTTCCGGACGGCGCTCTCCGCCTCCATCGCGGCGGCCCCCGCCACCAGCCCGAGCACTTTTGGCAGATCCTCCGACTGCTGCGCGATAATGTCCGCCACAGCGGAGGGCCGGGTCAGACGATCGATTGCGATGGCGATGTTGAGTAGCGCTGTGTCGAACGGGCTCAGCGACAGCAGCCGCGATAAGGCGTCCGCCATCTGAAAAATCTGAGGTTGCGCTCCGAAGGTTGGGGGCGTCTTACCAAGCGCGCCGATAATCTCTTCCCAGCTCATCTCGTCGGCCGAGCGGTCAAACAGCCATTGGCCATGCTGCCGCGCCCAGTTGCGGAGCGCCTTGGTCAGTCGTTTTGATTCCGGCGCAACTTCGCCGGCCCGGAGCAGCATGCCCCGGACGATTGTATATTCGTCCATGATGATATCCCATGCCTGTGGGGGCCACCGCCCAGGCAGGCGACGACACCGGGTGTGTCAGAGCGATTGAGGTGGTGAAGTTCGGCTAAGTTGGGCCGCCCGCTCAGTCGGCGGGTGGACGAACCGTCAGCTTCTTTTTCTTCGGGTTGATGATGCCATCGGCGCAGGCGCGCCACAGGATCATGTCCACGGTGCCGGCCCGATAGCCGCTGCCCTTGGCGAGACGGTCGCAAAGCTCTTGTGCCGTCACGCCTTCTCTATCGGCGAGGCGATTGAGATGGACGTCGGGCTTTGCGTAATTGCCGCCCAGATTGCGGGCGATGTGGTATTTGGTCACCTTGCCGATGAATGGCAGCGCCGCGCAGAAAGCGATCAGGTCTTCGGTATTTGTAAAGTCGAAAAAGAGCTGCGCCCGCGTTTGCCAGACGAGATCGATGGCAGGCGCTTTGCCCGGGTGCCCATAAACGCCACAGCAGCTCTCCCCGGCTTGCAGCGCCACCATGCATCGGTCGAAGATGATCCGCGCGACCTTGTTGTGCATGCCGCCATTGATGATGACGTAGATCACCTCGCTCGCGAGGCTTTCGGCGTCGGTCGGGGGCATCTGGCTTTCAAACCAGGCAATTTGCGCACCATAGCCAGCGGCGATGACGGCGGCCTCGATGGCGCGGAATTTCTCTATTGAGAGACGCGCCATTTCAGGCGGCCAAGAACGTGATGGATGCGACGTCGATCTGATGGCGGGGCGCCCTGCCCTTTGCCGCCGGGAGGCAGGAACGAATGCGGATCCAACTGCGACCGTAGCTGTCGAACAGCCGTAGCCGGGCTGGGCTGACGCCGCAGACCACCGTGTAACCGCCGTAAGCGCCCTTCAGCAGTAACAAGACGGGCTTTCGATCCTGGACCGCTTGGGCAGTCGCTTCAACGATCAAGCCAAGCGGCACGGCCTTAAGCCCTCGGAACGGGCGCTCCACCACGATGTCGAGCCCCAACATGCGCGCGGCTCTGCTTGTCAGCCTCTTGAGCAAGGCGACCCACGATCGCATGCGCAAGCCGTACCGTAGAGCATCGGACAGGCGCTGGCGGTCTTGCAACCATCTGATGCCGTCTCGGAACAGCGTCTCGCATTGGGCGTCGTCCAGCGGCTTGCGGCACTCCGCCGACAGCAGCCGCAACCCGTTCAAGGCGCTATAGAGACCACAGAGGCCATCAAAATGACCATGGGCATAAGGATAGAGCTGCTGGTGTGAGCGGAGCCGCGGCTGTCGTTTGAGCAGGCGTTCCAAGCAGGCGGGTTCGATGGCGGCGGGTTCATTTGCCTGCTCCACCTCAATACTCCTCGGCTAGCATGATGGTGAGCACACGGGTTGTGACGGCAGGATTTGATGGATCAGGTGACGCGTACTGCAGTGCCCGATCGTAATAATCGATCTTCCACAGCAGGCTCACATCGCCCATTTCGAGCGAGCCCATGTCATGTTCGCCGTGGGGATCATTGTCGGCGTCGAAAGCGTCAAAGCTCCGCAGTGCCGCGAAGATGGCGTTGAGGCTGTCCTGGCCCATGGCCGCAACGCTGCGCGTGACGATCATGCGTCCGCCGACATGCTGGGTGCGAAGCTGATCGTTCAGAGCCCGGATGCGACCGCATCTGCAATGGGCGCGAGTCGTCAATGCGCTATCCTCCATGGGACGCACTCCTTTCGTTAGCAATGTTGGTTGGTTGGTGGCTTAGATCAGCCGGATGAGCTTGCGCTGGGCGTCACGATCGCCCGCAATGTATCGTTCAGTGGTCGAGAGGCTGCGGTGTCCGGCAAGCTCTTGGACGTCGCGTAGTGAGCCGCCCGTTTTCGGCAGTAGACGGGCTGACCGGGTAATGAAGGTGCGTCGCCCTGAATGGGAGGAGCAGCCGTCGAGTTCGAGTTTCCGATAAAGGCGCTTGAACCAGTTTACGATGCTGTGTGGCGTCATGTGGCTGCCGCGTTCGGAAAGGATCACCGGTCCTTCCCTTGGCTTTTTACGGGCCGCGTGAAGCTTAGCGAGCGCGCCTCGGAGATCGGGGTGCAGCGGCAGGGTTCGTGCCGATCCATTTTTGGCGATCGTTCGGGCGATGGCGAGCTGGTTCCCGAGGCTGCCGTCCGGCCGCAGCACCATCGACCAATCGAGACCGGCGATCTCGCAGGCCCGAAGGCCCGCCTTGAAGCTAAGCAATACTATCACTTGATCGCGCGTGGCGTGTCGGTGGTCGCGGACGTGCCTGATCAAACGGCGCACGTCCGCTTCCCCAACGACCCTAGCGGGCTGGGGCATGTCATTTCTCCCAAAGTCTGTGTTCAGCGCAACCTATGCTGTACTACAATAGTAACACACTTGGCAGCAGCTGTCAAAGATTACTGCAGTGGCCTGATCAAAGATCGCCGTCATTCCATCGGTGGTTTTATAGGTATATTTGTTTGTTAGACCATCAAACGTCAGCGTCGCGCCGGTGCCCTGCAAGCTGACATAGCTGGAACCTGACGGCCCAAAGCTCTCCGATGTCGCGCCTATGCTGACCGTCAGGTTAGTCCTGGCGAGATCGATGCCGCCGACCATGCTGTCGCGCCAACCGATACCACCACCACCAATGGACCCTTCGCCAATCCAGCTTCGGGTATAAGCAATGCCAAGACTATTCGACCCGAGGCTCAGGTAGGTCTGCCGAAGGTGATAAGCGCCACGATAGAGATCTACGCCGTTGGCGTCCGTGGTAACCCGGACAGGTAGGACCGCCACCTGAGCGCGTGCGAGTCCGCGCCGAATTGAGAGATCAGGCAAAGAATAGCGATCCAAAGCAGCCTCCAAGTCTTCAGCCGATCCATCCCGCCCCATCGCCGCAATAACGGCCGCTAAGAGTCTAGATTGCGAAAGACGGACTTTTATGATCTGGTAACGCAATGATTCTTTCAGGGGTCAACTGAAGCGATGGCGCAAAACGCAATCCATTTTGGTGAGACTTTAGTAAAAGCTTCCATTTTCGGCGCGATGTCGCTCGGATTGGCTGGCCCAGCGTGCAGTGAAACCCGAACTTACACTTACAATGCGCGCGGGGCGCTCACCGCCTCCAGCGTAGCAGGCGGGCCGGCTAACGGCGTTCAGGCCAGCACGACATATGATCCAGCTGGAAACCGCACCGCCTATCAGACCAGCGGCTCGTCAGCGGCACCGACGTATAAAACGGTGATCGTGGTGCCGATCAACGGCCTCACTCCAATTATCATACCGCAATAGGGTGACGCACGTTTCATACCCCGATTTCACTAAATTGCCGGGCGTTATCGGCAATTAAATTTACAATAATTCAATGAGGTGGATTATGCACGCCGCTCTAAGAGGCTGTGTCGGAACGGTAGCGTAATGGTGGACGACCGGGTTCCGATGTGATTCCGAGCGGTTGCGAGAC